>CAZDNN010000915.1:0-1505 GCA_964506385.1 uncultured Planctomycetota bacterium | reverse complement strand
GGCAGGAGCCTCGCCCTCCCGTCCCAGCAGTGCGCAGCGAGGGCATTCCCGGATTTGCGCAAATCCGGGAATAGCGGCTCCGCGCGACGCGGCGGTCTCCTCCTGCCGAGAGGAAGGAACCCCAAGAACCGGGGCCAGACTCGGGGCTCCATGGCGGGCCCTCCCGACCCCGAGGCTGCTTCCAGGTTCTAGGTTCCGGGTTCCGGGCACCGCGCGGGGGTAGTCCCCCCATCCCGGAACCCGGAACCTGGAACCCGGAACCCGGAACCACTCCCTCTGCGTTGCGGGCACACGCAGCCGCAGGCCCGTCACCACACGCAGTTGCACGTCTGCTGGGCGGGGTCGAGGCCGACGGCGGCCCAGACCTCCGGCTCTTCGAGGCAGAGGCCGATGGGCAGCGATGGGTTGTGGCGGCAGATGGCGGCGATGAGATGGCGGTAGAAGGCGATGCGGAGGGGCCGTGGGAAGCGCAGGCGGCCGTCGGGGGAGGGTTTCCGAACGATGTGGCGTGCGATGAGGTTGTCGGGGCCGAGGGCGCGGGCGGTGAGGGCCAGGGCGCCGCGATAGCTGCATATGCCGCCGAGGGTGATCCGCCGGGGTCGGACGGCCGCGAAGAGCTGCTCGACCAGCTCGGCGTAGTGCCGCTTCCAGCCGTCCACGGGCAGGATGGGCATGATGATGAAGCGGACGGGGTAGCCTGCCTCGTGGCAGCGCCGCGCCGCGTCGAGCCGACGGGCCAGCGGCGGCGCCGAGCCCTCGAACTCGCGGCAGACGGCCTCGGGGTTGATGCTCCACGAGACGATGGTGTGGCCGCGGTGGCCGAGGCCGAGCAGATTCCCGACGGCGTCGCTCTTCGCGAGCATCACGAGGCGGGCGTGGGGCTGCTCGGCGAAGAAGGGCACGAGGACGCGGGAGAAGCCGGTGAGGGGATCGAGGCTGAGGGCGTCCTGGAGCTTGCCGACGTAGAAGCTCGTCGGGCGGTCGAGGCGACGGGCCTTCCGCTCGATGGCGGCGAGCATTTCCTCCAGATTGACGTAGACCTTGGCGACGGGGGCGAAGACGGTGGCGCGGGTGCCCGCGAGGTAGCAGTACGCACAGCCGTAGGTGCAGTAGGCCGTGGGCGAGAAATGCAGGTAGTTCGGGCAGCAGATGCCGGCCTCGGCAGATCGCCGGAGGACGCTCTTGAGGCAGCCGACGACGAGCGTGCGCCGCCCCGCCTCTCGCCGCGCGTCGCCCTCGGGCAGGAGGCCGCCGAGCTGCATGTGTGTCCTGTCGGGTGCCTCGATGCGCTCGGCGTCGGGGAACGCCGCGCAGAGCCGCTCGGCGAAGGCCCGCCGGGGCGCCGTGTCGAGGCTGCCGCGGGTGAGGATGATGCGCTGGGGCTGGAAGCCATGGGGGGCGCGAGGCCGCCAGGTGGCCAGGTGCTTCTCGACTCGCGGACGCCAATCCATCACTGCCGCCGCCGGTCCTCAGGGCTGTCCACGACCAGGACGTTGTTGGACTTG
>CAZDNN010000914.1:0-1514 GCA_964506385.1 uncultured Planctomycetota bacterium | reverse complement strand
GCCACAGCGTCCTGGCGCACAAGTGGCACAGGTCGGCGATGTACTCGTTGCCGGGATCGGCGTCGAGGACGCGGACCATGACCTCGAAGCCACGCCCGAAGCCGCGGATCGAGCCGACCGCCGACTTCCCAGGGACGAACTGCTTGTAGTGGCGGTACTCGTCGTCCTTCTGCTCGACGTTGTCGATGGCGGCGGCGAACGGCTGGTCTTTGGCAAAGCGCCCCTTGGGCAGTGGCACGCCCCCTGAAACCGGCTCCGCGCGCCGCGCCACACCCGCAGACTCCTGGGCCGTGAGCGGCACCTCCAGCCCGACCGCGGCCGCGACGGCCGCGGCCAGTGCAGACAGGACCAGACAACACGTCCTCAGGCCCCAGCATCCCACGCCGTGCCTCCTCACTGCGACGAAGCACCTCGGTGGCCTCGGGGAGTCTACTGGACTGCTCCCAGTGGGTCAAAGCATCCGGCCGTCGCCCCCATTGACTACCCCAGCGCCATGGAGTACACTGCTCAGAGCCCAGGAATCTGCGCCCGTAGCTCAGCAGGACAGAGCATCGGATTTCTAATCCGACGGTCGGGGGTTCGAGTCCCTCCGGGCGCGCCATTTCTAAGGCTTTGTCTGGCTGCCACTTACGCCAACGGGCACCGTGTTCCTCCGGTCGATCTCGCCCCGAGATGTTTCCACTTTGTTTCCACTTTCGACTGAGTCTGCGACGGGGATCGCCCAGTCCAGAGCCGGCAAACGCACCGCTTCGACGGCGGGGCGCAGCCCGTCCTGTACTGGTTCAGCGTGAAGTGGACAAACGCCCCTCGGGAATAAGAGACTCGGACAGACGACTGGCCTGCCGCGGGCAGGAGCGATGTGCGGTCCGCGGGGCGGTGCGGATCAGGCTCGAGGAGGACCGGCGGGTATTCACGCCGGTCGCTCGTTCCAGCTACAAGTGGCGTCGTCTGTATGCGAAGCGGGGTGCGGCGGAGCGAGTGAACAGCCGGCTGGACGTCAGCTTCGGCTTCGAGCGGCACTTCATCCGTGGCCTTTTGAAGATGCAGGTGCGCGTGGGACTGGCGCTGGCGGTGATGCTTGCGATGGCGTTGGGCCGGGTGCGGGAGAAGCGAGCGGGACTGATGCGTAGCCTGGTGCGAGCCGCCTGAGCGGCGGGCGCCGGGCAGCAAAAGGTGCTGATGCGAGGGAGGCCGGGGGAGGGTGTGGCCCCGGAGCGTTCTCAGGGCGTTTCGGGGCCTGGCTGAGACCCGCCGGCGGCTTGGCCCGGCTCGTCACGTCGCCGGCTCACCCTCTCGACCTTGCTTCCCACGCCTCTCCGACCCCCGCCCCGCTCCAAAATCACCCACAACGCAAATGGCTTGGGTCCTTGACAAACCGTGCCGAGAGGTGTTAGTTATTCAACGTCGGCAATAAACTCTCCCACCTCGGAGTCGGCACACGCCGCTGCGGGACAGAGCCAGGAACGGAAGATGTAATGTCCACGAAGCGAACGACTCGCGCGAGGCGGCAGAGG
>CAZDNN010000913.1:0-1515 GCA_964506385.1 uncultured Planctomycetota bacterium | reverse complement strand
AGAAACTACGCCAACAGCCTAGCGCGCCGCGGAGTGGATGTCAAGCGCAAGACGCCTGGGATGTACCCGCGACAGCAGGTCCAACTTCGACACCCGTTGAACGGTACGGGTGGCGTCGTCGTAAGTCGGCGGAACGACCCGACTTGCGCCGCTGAGGGCATAGGGTCGGGGATGGCCATGAGACACGCCTCCTACAATGGGGCTGTATCAAGAAGCCGGAATGGGTCCGGCGACCCCACCGTAGGAGGCGTCAGATGGGTCAGAAGCGACGGCGTCAGCTTATCACAACGCGGCATTGGCGCAAGTGGATCGCACCGTACACGGCCGAATTCGACCGTGCACGCCAACGCTTCATCGGCGAGGCCGTGCACGGCATGATGGCCACAGGCAGCCCGGTGCTCTCGGAGATGGCCCGCGGCGTGCGCTCGGGGGGGGAGCACGTGGACTATACTGTCAAGCGCTTCTCGCGGAATCTCGCCTCGAAGGCCTGGGACCCCGAGACCCTCCACCGCCGTCTCCTCGCCGAGCACGCCCCCTTCGTGCGCCGCGACACGCCCGTCTACATCGACCTGTCCGAGCTGGCCAAGCCCCACGCGCGCAAGATGGCCCACCTGTGCACCGTCCGCGACGCCAGCGACCCCGACAAGCGCACCACCCGAGGCTACTGGCTCCTCGAGGCCTACGCCGAGCCCACCCGTGGCCGGCTCGTCCCGCTGCTGCTGGTGATCTTCTCGACGCGACAACGCAAGTTCATCAGCCAGAACAAGGTCGTCCTCGACCATCTCGAGGCCCTCCATGCCGCCCTGGGCGACCGAGGCATCTTCATCCTGGACCGCGGCTTCGACGGTCGCCGCTACCTCGACGCGCTCCTGGCCATGGGACGGCGCTTCATCCTGCGCCTCCGCGACAGCCGCGACCTGGTGTGCGACGACGGCGTCAAGCGCCGCGTCGGCCGCCTCGCCCTGCGCCTGCTGCGACCCGGCGACGGCCGGGACGTGGCACGCTCGACTCGCGTGCGCCTGCCGAAGGACCCGCACGCGTTGCTCTTCGTCGCTACCCCAAAGCGTGTCAACGACCCCCGGCCCATCAAGCTCCTGGCGTCGCTCGGCGACGGCGACTTCGACCTGGCGGCGTGGACCTACGAGTGCCGTCGCCTCTACCGCCGGCGCTGGAAGGCCGAGGACGCCATCCGATTCCTCAAGACCGAGCTCGGCCTCGAGCGGGTGCGCGTCATGTCGTGGCGGGCCCTCCAGCACATGATGGCTCTGGCCGCACTGGCCATGACCCTGGTCGCCCTCGCCGCCGGCGAGCCCGAACGATGGCTCACAGAGCTCATCCATCGAGGACGTGCCCGACGCGCTCGTGCCGAGTTCCTCTTCTACCGTATCCGTCGAGGCATCGCGCACTTACTGCGATTGCACCCCCTGCTGTGAGGCGACATGACCGATGGGCACATCCCAGCAAGACGCACCTCCCAATGTAACATCATACGCGGCTCGGAGGGGCCGAGTCCTG
>CAZDNN010000912.1:0-1523 GCA_964506385.1 uncultured Planctomycetota bacterium | reverse complement strand
GTAACACATCAGCCAAATGAAGGAGGCCCCCCAAGGAAAAGATGGAGAAAGTGGATTTAGGGCTTGGACCGGCGAAAAAAGTGCGCATAATGGAGTGGCGTGAGAACGCCATCTCCCACGCCTCAAGTCGAGTTCACGCTGCCGCTGACGCGCGAGGAAGCCGAGCGCATCCTCGCACTCGGACCGGAGGCGGCGATCTTCGTGATGCTCGAGCTGTCCGCACGGCTCGCGGAGCAGCACAAGGGGCTTCCTTCGCCCTCGACGCCGTCGGGCATGGTGCCGCCATACCACAAGCCCGCCGCCTCGAAGCGGCGCAAGAAGCCCGGGGCGAAGCCTGGCCACCCAGGGAGGCGCCGGCCGCCGCCGCCCGAAATCACCCATCGCGAGGAACACCCGCCGCTCAAGCGCTGCCCGCACTGCGGCTCGCCCGTGGGCCCACCCACCGAGCGGCGGTTCCGCCTGATCGAGGAGATCGTCGAGACCGACCCCGAAGTGACCGAGCACAGCATTCCTCGCCACTGGTGTCCGGCGTGCAAGAAGCTCGTCGAGCCACCGGTGGTCGACGCCATGCCGCGTGCGACCTTCGGCCACCGGCTCGTGGCCCTGACGGCTTGGCTCCATTACGGCGTTGGCACCACCATCTCCCAGGTGTTGGCGGTCCTCAACCACCACCTGCACTTCAAGTTGAGCCAAGGAGGGCTGGTCAACGCGTGGCAGGGTCTGGCCGCCATCCTGCTCGCCTGGTATGCCGAGATCGGCGAGCAGGTGAAGACCTGCGGCGTGTTGCACGCCGACGAGACCGGATGGCGTGTTTCGGGTCGGACCCACTGGCTGTGGTGTTTCACGACCCGCAAAGCCACCTACTACATGATCGACCGCAGTCGCGGCTCCCCGGCGCTCTCGAAGTTCTTCACCGCGGCCTTCGACGGCATTCTGGTCACGGACTTCTGGGCGGCCTACAACGCCGTGGTCTGCGCCGCGCGCCAGGCATGCCTGCCGCACCTGTTCCGAGAGTTGGACAAGACCGACGACGCCGACCCCAGCGCCCCATGGGCGAGGTTCTCGAAGAAACTCAAACGGCTCTTGCGCGACGCGGTCCGCCTGGGCAAGCGCGACGACCTGCCCCAGGAGCGCTATGCCTCTCGGCGCGCGCGGCTCGACAAGCGCCTGGGGGCGCTTCTCGACACGGAGTCGAGCAACAAGAACGTCAAGCGCCTGCTCAAGCGCCTGCGGAGATATCGGGACGCCTTGTTCACGTTCCTGGATCACCCCGACGTTCCCTCGGACAACAACCACGCCGAGCGCGAGATCCGTCCTGCGGTCGTGATGCGCAAGAACTCGCTGTGCAACAGGAGCGAGAACGGAGCCAATGTTCAGGCGATCCTCATGTCGGTCTATCGCACCTTGAAACTGCGCGGGCTCGATCCCCTCGAGACCATCGTCAGTGCACTCAAGGACTACGTCCGCACCGGCTCGTTGCCCCCGCTCCCTGACAAGACTACTTCACTCGGCTGATGTGTTAC
>CAZDNN010000911.1:0-1524 GCA_964506385.1 uncultured Planctomycetota bacterium | reverse complement strand
GCCCGGGATTCCGCCTACGGCGGTGCGGTTGTGCGTCGTGGTCACGGTCGACCCCTGACAGTGCCCACTTGCGAGGGCGAGAAACCGACATCCGGGGGCTTGACACGCCTAGGCAGCCAAGGTATAATGCCTAGGGAGCCGAGGCATGGAGCACTTCTGGAGGAGACCCTGATGGCCCTCGACGGCGACCTGGTGCGGAGCACGGTCGAGCCGATCGTCCTGCGGCTCGTCAGCGAGCGGGCGATGTACGGCTACGAGATCATCAAGGTGGTCAACGAGCGGACCGACGGCGCCTTCGAGTGGAAGGAGGGCACCCTCTACCCCTGCCTCCACCGGCTCGAGGGGGCGGGTCTCATCTTCAGCCACTGGGAGACAGCCGCCAACGGCCGGCGACGCAAGTACTACGGCATCACGCTCAAGGGCAAGGCCGTGCTCAGGGAGAAAGCGGCGGAGTGGCGGGAGTTCTCCCTCGCCGTCAACACCCTCCTCTTCTCCACCGCGGGGGCATAGCGATGGACGCCGACGAACGGGTCGAGCGCCTCGGGCGCATCGCGTGGGCGGCGGGCATCCTGATGCCGGACTGCAAGCTCCAGCGCACCGTGGCGAGGATGGCGCCGCGATACGGCGAGATCCTGATCGCCGAGGGGCGGAGGGAGGAGGGCGAGGCATTCCTCGACCTGTGGCAGCCGCTGGCGATGAAGTGCAACGAGGACGCCTTCACCCTCGTCGGGCTGTGGGCCTGGTGTCTCGGCGGCTCGCGGTCGGTCACGTTACCCGCGTTCGGCGTCGTGATCGGGGTGCTGCTGCTCCGCGCAGACTCATCGCTGTCGGCGAGCAGCGGCCCCATCAGCTTCACCCGTGCCGAGGCCCTCCTCGTCGAGCGCCTCAAAGCTCAGGTCACCCAGGCCGCGCGGGACCCTGCCGACGGCACCTGATACCCGCCTTCGCCAAGGCTTCGGGCAACAGGTCCGCGCTCATCTCAGGGCTCGCCTTGTCCCCGATTCAGCCTCTCTTCGACGCTGCGGACGAACCTGGCGATCTTCTGGATCAGCTCCCCGCCAGTAACGCGGCAAGTCTCGGGACGAAGACGATCAGCCCGATGGCCAACGCCCCGACTGCGCAGAGCAGGACGGCGCCGGCAGCAACGTCCTTCGCGCGGCCGGCGGCGGGGCGCTGCTCGGGCGAGGCAATGTCGGTGATGAGCTCGAGCGCCGTGTTGAACGACTCGGCGGTCCACACGCTCGCCATCGCGAGGATCAGCCAGCACCACTCCGCCGCCGACACCCCGAAGGCGAACCCCGCGGCGATGACCAGTATGCTGATCGTCGCGTGGATCCACGCGTTGTGCTGGGTGCGCAGCATATACGCCACGCCCTGAAAGGCGTAGCGGAAGCTCTCGACGCGGCCCCAGAACAGCCGGGAGCGCGGCCTCGGACCACCGGCGTCGTCCGCCATCACACCGCCCTCCTGCAATCGGCAAGCGCCTCCGCCGAAGCGGCTTCGTCGCTCTCGCGAAGGCGGATC
>CAZDNN010000910.1:0-1536 GCA_964506385.1 uncultured Planctomycetota bacterium | reverse complement strand
CGGCGGTCGGTCGTCCAGGTCACTTCGACGGCGGCATCGAGCTGCCTGACGAGCGCGCCGACCCACTCGGCGACGTGCTGCGCGCTCTCAGCGTTGATGTCCACCAGTGAGATGCGTCCCTCGCGGAGCGCCTCGTGCGCCAGGATATCCACGCTCAGGCGCTTGCCGAACCCGCTCCCGGCCCCAATGATCGCGATGTTCGCCATCCGTACGGCTCCTCAGAGGACGGTGGTCGGTCGGCGGGACACTCTATCCGCTGCACGTGCCGCCGTCAAGTGCCAGCCCTGCCCGCGCAGGCGGTTGCGCTGTCAGAAGTGGAGAGCACCCCGCCACGGTTCGACAGGGACAGCCTGCCATGGCGACGGATGACCGTCGAGGGGTAGCTTCGACGCTCCCCCGGCCCTCACCGCTACGGCCGATTGAGATGGGATCAACGGGCAGGCGGACGGTGTCAAAAAAAGGGCAGGGGGTAAGCCCCCCGGCGACTACCCCCTGCTCGACGCCCGATAGGTGCACCCGCGCACCTATCAGTTGTTGCTCTCGTTCACTTCCTGGTTGACAAGCCGGCGGCGCCAGCGCCGCGGCTCCCAGCGGCTCGACTGCCGCGCATGCAACGCGGCAGGAGGACAGGTCGTGCCAATATAGCCGCTCCTACACCATGCAAAAAGTTGAACCAGCAAGATCCGTGCCAAGGGCCAGCAGCGCGGCTCACCGAAGCTCTCGTGTGTGGGAGGCGCCGCACGCAGGCGGCTGCACATGTCCTGAGCCTGGCATGAGTTACAGGCTATCGCCGGGTGGGCGGAGATCCTGGGGATGAGATGATCCGCGGTTGTGAAGGGTGGCGGGGCGGGTGAATCGGCGTGATGCCATATTGGCGCCATCCGTGGGATTCTGGCTGCGCCGGGGGCCGGTGCCCGCGGCGGCCCTTTGCTCCCTGGTGCCAGAGGGTGTAGAATGAGGGCCGTGACGTGCGGGCAGCGGGTGGAGAAGGCGATGAGGCCGACCGTCCTGGCGATTGCGTGGATGGCGCTGGCTGCGGCGTCCGGGGTTCGGGCGGGCGGGAGGGAGTGGGCGCGGTTCCGCGGGCCGAACGGCACTGGGATCAGCGACGCGACCACCGTGCCGGTGACCTGGACGGCGAAGGACTACAACTGGACGGTGACGCTCCCAGGCGTCGGGCACTCCTCCCCCGTGCTCTGGGGCGGGCGCCTCTTCGTGACCAGCGGCGAGAAGGCGACGGCGAAGCGGCTCGTCCTCTGCCTCGACGCGGCGACCGGCAAGACCCTCTGGCGACGCGAGTTCCCGTCGAAGACCCACCGCCAGCACCGCGACAACAGCTATGGCTCCATCACCCCCGCGGCCGATGCCGACGGCCTCGTCCTCGCCTGGGGCACCCCCGAGCAGGTCCTGCTCCTGGCGCTCGACCTCGACGGTCGCGAGATCTGGCGCCGCGACCTCGGCCCATACGTCGGCGACCACGGCGCGGGCACCTCTCCCATCATCGCCGGCGGCCTCGTCGTCCTCGCCAACGACCAG
>CAZDNN010000909.1:0-1541 GCA_964506385.1 uncultured Planctomycetota bacterium | reverse complement strand
GCAACGACATCCGCGCTCTCGCCATACCCGTCATGCGGCACCGCATCTTCACCAACTTCAACGCCGACGCCGAGGGCGTGGACGCCGAGGACATCATCAACGAGCTCATCAAGACCGTCCCGGAGCCCTCCGAGGCCGACTACGCCGAAGCCGCCGCCAGTTAGCACCGACGCCAGGAGAGGACCTCCATGCCCCAGGTCAGCTACGACGAGTTCAAGAAGGTCGAGATGGTCGTCGGCCTCGTGCAGACCGTTGAGCCCCATCCCAACGCCGACAAGCTCTACGTGATGAAGGTAGACATCGGGGAGGCCGAGCCGCGGCAGCTCGTCGCCGGCCTGCGCCCCTACTACCCCGACGCCCAGGCGCTCGTCGGCAAGCGGATCATCGTGGTCGCCAACCTCGCGCCGGCCAAGCTGCGCGGCGTCGAGAGCAACGGCATGCTCCTCGCCGCACAGAGCGGCGACAGGGTCATCATCCTGACCACGGATGCGGACATGCCGCCCGGCTCCGAGATTCTCTGACCGGCTGTCTCCCCGCAGCGCCATCCCTGACGCCTCCCCCGCCACGCCGCCGGAGGGCGCCATGTCCACGGCAGGCCAGACCCGGCCAGCTCCCGCCGCCAGGGCGCTCTTCTGGCTCATCGTCGCCGGCAGCGCGCTCGTCCTGGCCCTCGGCCTCCTCGCCCAGTTCTCCGGCTACCAGGTTCTCGACGACTCCTTCATGTTCGTGCGGTACGCGGGCAACGTCATCCGCCACGGCACGGTGGCCTGGAACCTGGAGGACGGCCCTGCGTACGGCGTGACGTCGCTCCTCCACCTCGGCGTCGTCTGCGTCGTCCAGTGGCTCAGCGCCGCGGACCTGTCGCTCGTCGCCTACCTGTCCAGCATGGCGAGCGGCGTTGCCTTCGCGGCCCTCCTCTTGGTTCTCCTGCGTCGCCACCGCGGCATGTGGGGGCAGATGCTCGGCGCCTTCGCCGTCGGGACGGCCGCCTGGGACATCAGCTTCCACTGCTCGAGCGGGATGGACACGACTCTGGCGATGGCCTGGGTGACGGCGTATATCCTCTTCGCCAAAGAGCACGAGCGGCTCGGCAAGCCGCGGAGCGCGGTCCTGCTGGGCCTCTTCGGCGGGCTCTCCTACTTCGCGAGGCCGGACCTGCTGCTCTTCGCACTGGGCGCGCCAGCGGCCATCCTCGCCTTCGGGCCGTCGCGCGCCGCGCGCCGGCTGGCGGCCGTTGTCCTTGGCATCACCGCCGCCGTTGTCGCGGCACAGATGGCCGCAGCGGCTGCCTGGCTTGGCTCTCCGCTTCCTCTGCCCTTCTACGCCAAGTCCACCCGCCTCTACGGCCCGTCGGTCTACGAGGTCTACCGCCGCGTCCCCTGGCTGCGGCTGCTCGCCTACGCCGCCGACTGCTGGCCTCTGCTGGCCGCCTTCGCCGTCGCGCTGCTGGCTTCACCGAGACGCTCCATCCGCAGGATGCCACCCGCCGACCGGGGCCTGCTCGCCGCGTCGCTGGCCTTCCTCGCCTACTACCTGCTCTT
>CAZDNN010000908.1:0-1548 GCA_964506385.1 uncultured Planctomycetota bacterium | reverse complement strand
CCCTCTGAGAAGAAGACAGCGTGCAAAAAGGCGTGCCAATCGCCTGCGGCGGCGGCGGCGGCGGGCCCACGCTTCGCTGAAGTGTTGCGAGAAGAAGAGGTAGTGGCACAGGCCGCGACCGGGGGGCGCGCGGGGCCGCGGGGACAGGGCTCACTCCGCCATGGCGGCGAGGTCGAGCTGCTCGGCGAGATGGCAGCGGGCGCTGTGCGCCGGCGCGATCTCCCGCAGCTCGGGGACCTCCTCGCGGCATCGCTCCTCGGCGTAGCGGCAGCGCGGATGGAAGGGGCAGCCAGGCGGCACGTCGCTGGGGTCGGCCACCTCGCCGCTCAGGATGATCCGCCTCGAGCGGCGCGACGGGTCGGGCACCGGCACCGCTGAGAGCAGCGCCTCGGTGTAGGGATGTAGCGGGGAGGCGAACAGGCGGTCCACCTCCGCCATCTCCACCAGCCGCCCGACGTACATGACCGCGACGCGGTCGGAGATGTGGCGGACCACGCTCAGATCGTGCGCGATGAACAGGTAGGTCAGCCCCAGCCGCGCCTGGAGCCCGGCCAGGAGGTTGAGCACCTGGGCCTGCACCGACACGTCGAGCGCCGACACCGGCTCGTCGGCGATGATGAGCTTCGGATGCAGCGCCAGCGCGCGGGCGAGGCCGATACGCTGGCGCTGCCCGCCGCTGAAGGCGTGGGGGTAGCGCCGCAGGTGGTCGGGCTTGAGGCCCACCTGCACCAGCAGCTCGCGGACCCGGCGCTCCCGCTCCCGCCGGCCGCGCATCCCGTGCACCAGCAGCGGCTCGCCGATAATGTCCAGCACCGTCATCCGCGGGTTCAGCGACGAGTAGGGGTCCTGGAAGATCATCTGCATCTGGCGCCGCAGCCGCTTCAGTTCCTCGCCCGAGGCCCTCGCCACGTCCACCATCTTGCCGTTGCTGCGGAAGAGCACCTCGCCAGCCGTCGGGCGGTAGGCGCGGAGGATGGTGCGTCCCACCGTCGTCTTGCCCGAGCCGCTCTCGCCCACGAGGCCCAGGCACTCGCCCTCGCGCAGCGCGAAGCTCACGTCATCAACGGCCTTCACATGGCCCACTACCCTGCTGAACACGCCGCGCACGATGGGGAAGTGCTTCTTCAGCCCCCGTACCTGCAACAGCGGGCGATCGTCGTCGGTCATATCTCACCACAGAGACACAGAGGACACAGAGAAGAGGCGATCAACATGATGACGGCTCATCGAGACGAGCGCCTCGGACAGCCGGACGCTGCTACAAGACGAAGCGTCTGATCCCTTCCTGGAGCACCGGGACATTGAAGTTGACGAGCACATCTCATAGGCCGATCCCAGCAGCCCTGGCCCCAGATGCTTGTGCACCTCGATCAGGGCGCCGGTAGGACTTCAGCGAAGTGAGGCCCCTTTGCAGCCACGTACTGCCCCACAGAATAGACGATGCCGCGATCAGCGGCTCTTTTGTCCGAAGCCCTGGAAGGGCGTACTGTGATAGCCCAGGGCGAAGCCCTGGGAGAAGCAGCGTCCACCCACACAAGCCCTGTAAGG
>CAZDNN010000907.1:0-1553 GCA_964506385.1 uncultured Planctomycetota bacterium | reverse complement strand
CATCAACCTCCTCTTCCTGCCGCAGCCGCCCGAGCCCACGACGCTGCGGTGCGAGGTGGCGAACATGGCCGCCGTCCCGTCGGTCGATGTGCCCGGGCGGGTCACCGTCTCCTGGACGACGACCTGGCCCTGCGCGACCCGCTTCGAGCACGGGACCGACAAGACGTATGGGACAACTGCGGGAGCGGAAGGTCGCTGCCTCGTGCATCGTGTGGTGCTCGATGGTCTGAAGCCGAATGTCGAGTACCACGGCCGCGCCATCGGTGCCCATCCCGACGGCTCGCCTGCCGTCGGGGCCGACCTCACCTTCCGCGCCCGGCCGCCCGAGCCGCCGCCGACTCGGGAGGGCACGCAGACCGTTCCGCTCACGGTCCGCAACCCCCATCCCTTCGCTGTCGAGGACTGGCCTGTCACCACGGGCATCCCCTTCCCGCGCGGCGAGCTGGCCAGCCCCGACCACGTCCGCCTGCTGGGGCAGAGGGGCGAGGAGCCAGCGCAGGTGAAGCTCACCGCCCGCTGGCCCGACGGCAGCGTGAAGTGGCTGCTCGTCACCTTCTTCGCCGACGCGCCCGCCGGTGGCGCGGCCACCTATCGCCTCGAGTACGGCCGCGCCGTACGGCGCGCGCCGATAGACCAGGGCATCGTCCTGGAGGAGTATCCCCCGAAGAGGAACCAGCCCGAGGGCACGTACGTGCGGACGGGCGCCCTCGGGGTCTTCGTCCATCCCTGGGGCGAGTTCGCCTTCTGGTCGCTCTCCGGCAAGGCGTTGGTCGGCTTCTGCGAGAACACAATAACAGACATCGTTGGCACGGATGGCGAGCACTACTGTCCGACTCAGGCCAAGGCGGAGATCATTGTCGAGGAGGCCGGCCCGCTGCGAACCGTGCTGAAGATGACCTACACCCTCAAGGAAGAGAAGGGCGCTGGGCGCTTCCGTATCGAGAAACGTCTCGAGGCCTATCGTAACGCCCCCTATGTGCGGGTTCACCATACCTTCACCGTGACGAGCCCGCAGACGTTCACCGAGATCAAGGAGCTGACCTTCCGGGTTCCGGTCCTTGCCGGAGAGAGTTCAGAGCTCCTTGTCCCGCTGGCGGACGGTCAGGAGTTGCGCTTGTCAGGCAAGCGCGACCGCGTGCGCCAGCGGTTCGACCGCGAGCTGGCGGCGTACGTGCATCCCCAGGGCAAGCCGACGCCCGGTGTGTCTCGCAAGGCTCGCATCGTCGGCTCGTTCCTCGACGAGCGGGGCGGCGCAGTCGCGCTGCGCGGTTTCTGGCGGAACTACCCGACGTCCTTTGCCAAAACGATGACCGGCGGCCGCTTCGGGCTATGCTCGCCGCTGGAGCCGGGCCTGTACGACAAGTTCCCCTTCGAGAAGGAGGGGCACCACCTCTACTACCATCTCCGCAACGGCGTGCACAGGCTCAAGCAGGGGATGTCGAAGACCCACGAGATCTTCGTATGCTTCGAGCCGCGCGAGAAGAGCCGCCAGCTCTGCGCCCTGTTCCAGCAGCCGCTGCTCGCCACCGCGCCGCCCGAGTGGTACTGCAAGA
>CAZDNN010000906.1:0-1560 GCA_964506385.1 uncultured Planctomycetota bacterium | reverse complement strand
CTCGGCCCGAATCCCTCGCACTCGTCTGCGAAGGACTTCTGCCACGGACTGCTAACCCGGGGAACAGAGCCTGCGCCGGGGCCGATAGGACCAATAGGGCAGGAGCGCACACACCCGCCGCCAGGTCCTATAGGTCCTATTGGTCCTATTGGTCCTATCGCATCGCCCCCGGCCCCCATACCCGCTGAGATCGGCCAGCAGGAACCCTCCGCCGGGCCTGGCGCCCGGCGGAGGGTCCCTTGGTTGCGCGGTACGGTAGCGGCCGTCAGCCCGCCGTCAGCTCGGCGATGGCGTCGGCGACGTACTGCTGCATTTCGGCGGTGAGTTCGGGGTAGACGGGGATCGAGATGACCTCGGCCGCGGCCTGCTCGGAGACCGGCAGGTCGCCCTCCTGGTAGCCGAGAGCCGCGAAGCACTTCTGGAGGTGGAGCGGCACGGGGTAGTAGATGGCGCAGCCGATGCCGCGGTCCTTCAGCCCGGCCATCACGGCATCGCGGTTCGGCACGCGGAGTGTGTACTGGTTGTAGACGTGGCGGCAGTGGGGCCGCGCGACGGGGGTGGTGACGCTGGCGCCGGCCAGCAGCTCGCCGTATCGGGCGGCGTTGGCGGCGCGGGCGTCGCTCCAGCCGTCGAGGTGCGGGAGCTTGACCCTCAGCACGGCGGCCTGGAGCGCGTCGAGCCGGCTGTTGAGGCCGACCTCCCCGTGGTAGTACTTCTTCTCGGCGCCGTGGACGCGGAGCCGGCGGAGGCGCTCGGCGAGGGCCTCGTCGCCCGTGGTGACCATGCCGCCGTCGCCGAAGCCCCCGAGGTTCTTGCTGGGGAAGAAGCTGAAGCAGCCGATGGTGCCGATGGCGCCGGCCCTGGTGCCCCTGTAGGCCGCGCTGAGCGCCTGCGCGGCGTCCTCGATGACAGGGATGTCGCCCGCCGCCTCGAGGAGGGGGGCCATCTCGGCGCACTGGCCGAAGAGGTGGACGGGGATGATGGCCTTCGTCTTGTCTCCGATGGCGGCGGCGACGGCCTCGGGGTCGATGTTGAAGGTCTCGGCCTCAATGTCCACGAACACAGGGGTCGCGCCCAGGCGCCAGATGGAGCCTGCGGTGGCGAAGAAGGTGAAGGGCGATGTGATCACCTCGTCGCCCGGACCGACGTCGAGGGCCATGAGGGCGAGCAGAAGCGCGTCGGTGCCCGAGGCGCACCCAATGGCGTAGGGCGCGCCCACATAGGCCGCCACCTCCTCCTCCAAGGCCGCCACCTCGGGGCCGAGGATGAAGTACTGGCTGTCCATCACGCCGTCCACTGCGCGGCGGATGTCCTCACGGATGGTCGCGTACTGGGCCTTCAAGTCGAGCAGAGGCACCTTCATGGCGTTCTCTCCGTGTCAGGAGTGGAAGGGTGGAAGAATGGATGGGTGGATGGAGGGATGGAAGAGAGGACGAGCAGCGCAGCTCTTCTCTTGCCAGTCATCCACCCATCCATTCATCCGTCCATCGCAACTATTCAGTTCCCTGAAGTGCCGCCGAGCCGCCGCAGGCGATTGGCACGCTTTTTGACACGTCCGAG
>CAZDNN010000905.1:0-1564 GCA_964506385.1 uncultured Planctomycetota bacterium | reverse complement strand
GCGGCTGGCGGGTGGGCCAAGGCGGGATGTTCGGAGCCGATGGCGAAGCCGAGGCTCGTGGGGGCGAGTTGCTGCTCGCCGGCGGCGAGGTGAGACGCCCGCGTCGGACTGCCGTCACCGGCGCGCGGGCACACCGATCAGCCGCGTGGGCCTCCCCTTCAGCGTGTCGAAGAGGTCCCGCTTCATCGCCTCCTGGTCGATCTGGCGGATGACGCGGACGGTGGTCGGCTGGTCGGTCCTGGTCCACCGATAGCCCTGGTCGGGGCAGGCGACGGTGACCGGCTCGACGTGCTTGAGCCAGCCGCGGCTGAGCCGCAGGCTGATGATGGCGGCGAGGCAGCTTGGGTCGTAGACGGCTTTGTTGCGGCGGGGGACGATCTTCCGCAGGTAGCGGCCGAGCGGGTTGTCGGCGTAGAGGCCGGCCTCCTTCCGCACGTCCATTCGGATCCGCCCGCCCACGGGCGCCGGCATGATCCACGTCTCCAGGCCGCTCTGGGCGACGACGTACATCGACCAGGGATCGTTGTTGCCGTTGAACTCGCCGGTGATCGCCTGGTTCGAGCCGCCGAGCCACATCACCCGCAGGCGGCCCTGGAGCTTAAGGCCCTCGGCCCGCGCCTGGAGGATGGCGCTCGCCGCGTTCGTCCCCGGCCCCACGGGCACCACCCACACCGGGTTCGTGGGCGAGGCGCCCCGCGCCGCCGCCACGATGGCCGTGCTGGCCGCGGTGACGATCGGCTCGGTGTCCTCCCACTTCCCGCTCTCGGGCACCCTCAGGCGCTCGTTGGCGCCGCGGTGGATGGTCGTGACGCGATGGGCGGGCAGGCCGCTCTGCTTCGCCAGTTCGAGCACGTGCACCAGCTCGTGATAGTTGATTGGCTCCTGCCCGCCGCCGTGGTGGATGCTGTTGACGCCGAGCACGTCGAGCTCGCTGAAGAGCCCGTAGCCGAAGTAGTGCTGGTCGTCCACCTCGTTCTTCTGATCCGTGTCGAGGAAGACCTGGGGCACGTCGAGCGTATCGGGCGCGTGGGCGCGGACGATCATCGAGCAGGCGTCGCTGTACTGCCCGTCGGAGACAGTGAGTTCGAGCCTGTAGATGCCGGGCTTCGCGAACGTGTGGCGGACCCTGGCCTTGTCGGTCGTCGTCCCGTCCCCGAAGTCCCAGGCGAAGGCCTTGGCCTTCCCACAGGCGTCGAAGCCGTCGAGCTCGACGGGCTTGCCAGCCCTCACGGGGGCCATCAGGGGCACGATGCGCGCCGCGACGGGCGGCAGCACGGCGACCGTCTCCTCGATCGAAGCGGTGTCCTTGCCGTCGCTGAACGTGAGCCTGATCCTCCGCTCACCTGGCTTTGTGAACGTGTGGGTGACTTTGGGGCCAACTCGCTCCTTCCCGTCGCTCAGGTCCCATGCCCACGTCCTGATGGTGCCCGTTACGGTCTCGGCCGTCAGCGTCACCGGCTGGCCTGTCCGAATCGGCTCGCGGGGCAGGCGGATGCAGGCATCGAACGGCAGCAGGCGGGCCACGACCCACGAGATGGCCTTCTCGCCTCGGAAATGAATGCTC
>CAZDNN010000904.1:0-1564 GCA_964506385.1 uncultured Planctomycetota bacterium | reverse complement strand
CGACCTCGGCGAGCCCTTCGCCATCCTGGCCGAGCAGAAGGGAGTCGAGCTCGCCGTGGCGTGCGACCCCGACCTGGCCGTCCAGGGCGACCCGGTCCTCCTGCGACGCCTGTTCGGGAACCTCCTCGACAACGCCATCCGCTACACCCCCGAGGGCGGCCGCGTGACGGTGACGGCCGAGCGCGACGGCGACGTCTGCCTGGTGACCGTCGCCGACACGGGCGTCGGCATCGAGCCCGAGGCCCTCGGCCACATCTTCGACCGCTTCTACCGCGCCGACGCCTCCCGCTCGCGCGAGGCAGGCGGCACCGGTCTCGGCCTCAGCATTGCCCGCCGGGTCGCCGAGCTCCATCGCGGCCGCATCGCCATCGACAGCACGCCCGGCAGGGGCACCACCGTCACTATCCGGCTCCCGGCAGCGAACCCCGCCACAGCCTAGCAGCCCGTGGCAGAATGACGCACCCGTAAGACTGCGTTCAGCGCCCCGCCACGCGCGACATGGTACCGTCGCAGCTCAGCAATGCAGAGCGGCGGTCCGGTACCGCGGCCGTCGTGAGCGACCGAGAGCAAAGGGGCGAACTCATGGCTATGACGTTGCTGTGGCTGACCACCATCGGGGCCCTCGTGGTGGTGTGGGCCGTTGCCGCCCATCTTCTGCCGGACGCTTCGGCGCGCGAGCGCCCGCCGCGGGAGAGGTGCTGGCCGCAGGACGCGCGCCGCAGGGCCTGGGAAGCGGCGGCACTCCGCTGGGTGTACCACTGGCGGAACTGGCTCGTCGGGCCGCCACTTCTCTACGCGCTCGTGTCGTTCGATCACGAGGTCGAGGCCGACTGGGCCGTGTGGCCGCTGGCGTTGGGCCTTGTGAGCGCGGGCTTGGGTATGCGGGTCTGGGCGCAGATGCACATCCGGTTCCGCCTCGGCATGAGGCGCAACCTGGCAACGACCGGCCCGTACGCCATCGTGCGGAACCCGCTCTACATCGCCAACACGCTGATCTGCGCGGGCGCCGTAGCCGCGTCGGAGCTGTTGTGGCTCGTCCCTGTCGCGGTCCTGTGGTGCGCGGTGGTGTACTCGATGGTTGTGCGGCAGGAGGAGGCGCGGCTGCTGGCCAAGTATGGCGACGCCTACAGGGGCTACGCGCTCGCCGTGCCCCGCTGGGCGCCCTGGACGCAGGCGCTCGCCCGGGGCGTTGGCGCCCGGTCCGTTGGCGCCCGCGCCTTCCTCGGCAGAGCCCTGGTCATCGAGCTCCCCTGCCTGCTCATCCTGGTGCCCTATGTGGCCAAGGAGATCGGGTTGGTCTCGGCCGGATGGTGATGGCTTGCGAGCGGGGCGGGTGCCCGAACATGCCTGTCTTGCGATGGGCCTCGCCCCCGCTCCAGGAGGCGGTAGCCGCAGCTTACAGAGCTGTAATCTATCTCTAATGCCCTGCAGATACACCGCAGGTACCCTGTAGCTCATTCCGTATTGCGTGCAGTCGTGGTGGTGTTCCCGTCATTCGGCCCGACAGGCCAGACCCGTGCATATCAGCAGACGCGCCGCAGTCTCTTTGCTTCTCCTCGCCGCC
>CAZDNN010000903.1:0-1567 GCA_964506385.1 uncultured Planctomycetota bacterium | reverse complement strand
CCCGGCGGGGACTTCCACCCCGCTGAAGACCCGTGCCTTGGCACGGCACACTGAGAAATGCGGGCTAGTTCGCTGCGCCGGGTTGCCGTGGCGCACGCCGATCGAGGATGAGGATGATGACGACGGCGATCATGCCGAGCAGGAGGCCGCCCATGGTCGTCACCACCGCCAGGGTCTCTTCGCGCAACTGCTCGAGCGCCGGGCGGGCCATGGGGCCTGCCAGGTCGGCGGTCCGCAGTGTGACGTCGTGCCAGCACAGCCCGCAGAAGCTCCACAGCAGGCTGAGGTAGATCGCCAGTACGAGCCGAAACCGCGTGCGACCGCTCAGCCGCCACTGCCAGAAGGCGAGCAGGAACACGAAGAAGGCGAGGCAGAAGCCCATGGCGATGACTACGAACACCTCGCCCGCCCCCAGGCCGACCCGTACGCTAGCGTGCTTGACGAAACCGGAGCGGAAGAGCAGCCACGTGAGCAGCAGGGCGAAGGCCACCTCGCCGACGGTCAGCGCGAGGACGAGGCGCCGCCGCTCCGGTGGCCGCGGGAGCAGTCGCGGAGACGGCGCCGGCCCTGCCTTCTTGGGCCTCTTCTGTCTGGCCTTGCTCTTTCTGGCGATTGTCACGTCTCCTGCGCGTAGGGGATCGGGTCCTCGGCGCCGGCCTCGCGGAAGCCCCGCAGCCGCAGCAGGCAGCTATCGCACCGCCCGCACGCCATGTCCTCGCTCCGGTAGCAGCTCCACGTCAGGGCGAACGGTGCGTCGAGGCTCAGGCCCAGCCGCACGACCTCGGCCTTTGTGCGATGGAGCAGCGGCGCGATGACCTCGATCTCGGTCTCGGGCCGCGTGCCGACCGCGATCAGGCGGTTGAAGGCCTCGACGAAGGCCCCGCGGCAGTCGGGGTAGCCCGAGCTGTCCTCCTCCATCGCCCCGAAGTAGATGGTCCGGGCGCCGAGCACCTCCGCCCACGAGACCGCGGCCGAGAGCAGATTGGCGTTGCGGAAGGGGACGTAGGAGATGGGGATGCCGTCGCGGCCTAGCGCCCCGTCTGGCACGTCGATGGCCTCGTTGGTGAGGCAGGAGCCGCCGATGGCCGCGAGATGGGCGAGCTCGACCTCGAGCCGCCGGTCGGCGGGAACGGCGTAGTGGTCGGCGATGTCGCGGAAGGCCCGGCGCTCGCGGGCCATGGTGCGCTGGCCGTAGTGGGCGTGGAGCAGGGCCAGCTCGTGCTCCCGCGCCGCGAGTGCCGCGAGCACGCAGCTATCCATCCCGCCGCTCGCCAGCACCACTGCGATACCCCGTTCCGCCATCATCCGCGTCCCTCGTGCATCCAAGCCGCCGGCCGGGGCAGGCAGGGCGAGGCTGAGCTCTGCCCGCAAGTCACGCGTGGGCCATCCACACGCGTCTTAGCCCCCGCAGGGGGCTGAGAGCCTGCGTCCGCTGACTCGGCTCGGCGGGAGCCTCGCCCTCCCCCCACCGCGGGCTGAGCCCGCAACGCCAGAGGAAAACTCGCGCTGGGCACACTAGAGAACAAAGCCAACTCCGTTGGTTTTGTTCGTCTCCTCCAAAGGGCCG
>CAZDNN010000902.1:0-1584 GCA_964506385.1 uncultured Planctomycetota bacterium | reverse complement strand
CCTGGTGAGACGTCGGTGTCGGCGAGCTTGGCTGTGGCGCTGGTTTCCGCATTTGGTACTATGAAGCAAGCCTCCAAGTCGGATACACTCGGGATGGTCAGATGACCGAGGGTGGTCCTCGGTCGGTCCCGAAGCCCGGAAAGGAGGCTTGCGATGAGGTACGTGGGGTTGGACCTGCACGCGAAGCAGTCGACGCTGGCGATCCTCGATCCAGGGGACCCTGCCCGCACGGCCGAGGGCACCCGCCCTCGGATGGAGGTCGGTACGGTGAAAGGGTCGCTGAAGAGGGTACTGGAGGCGGTGGCGAGGATCAAGGGGCCCTTCGAGATCTGTTTCGAGGCGTCGAACGGCTATGGGGTGGTCTACGATGAGCTGGCGAAGGTGGCCCGCCGCGTGGTGGTGGCCCACCCGGGGCACCTGCGGCTGATCTATCGCTCGAAAGACAAGCACGACCGGGGCGATGCGAAGAAGCTGGCGAAGCTGCTCTACGCGGGTCTGGTCCCCGAGGTGTGGGTGCCGCGGCGGGAGGTGCGGCGGTGGCGGCACCTGATCGTGCACCGCCACCGTCTGGTGGCCGAGCGCACGCGTGCGAAGAACGCGGCGCGCGCGCTGCTGCGGAGCCTGGCCGTGGAGGCGCCGAAGAGGCTGTGGACGAAGAGGAACCTGCGGTGGCTGGAGGCCGTGGCGTTCGAGGACCCCTGCGACGCGCTGATCCGCGACGAGCTGGTGGCGCGGATCCGGTACCTCGACGGTGCGATCCGCCAAGCCGAGAAGCGTCTCGACGCGATCGCCTCTGAGCACCCTGGCGTGGCGCTGGTGCGGACGATCCCTGGGGTCGGGCCTCGGACGGCCGAGGCGCTGGTGGCGTGGATCGACGATCCCCGGCGGTTCTCCCACAGCAAGGCGATCGGGAAGTACTTCGGCCTGGTGCCGTGCGAGGACAGCTCGGGGGGCAGGACGCGCCAGGGGCACATCACGAAGGCGGGCCCGGCCCTGGTGCGCCGCGTGCTCAACCAGGCGGCGTGGCGGGCGCGGGCCCTCTCGCCGCGGGTGTGCGCGTTCTTCGAGCGGGTGCGTGGCGGGGACCGGGACCGCGGGAAGATCGCCATCGTGGCGACGATGCACTACGTAGCTCGTGCGGCGCTGGCGATGCTGCGCACGGGGGAGGCGTGGCGTGAGGAGAGCTGAGGCGTGTCGACGGGCTTTCCCACAGGTTGCCCACCCCCCTCGCCCCTCGCGCGCGGGCGAGGCGGCGGCGAGGGGCGTGGACAACTGCCCTCGCCGAGCTCGGCTGTGGAAAAGCCCTGGCCCTGGCCGCGACGCGAGGCCATGGAGTGCTTCGAACCAGGCACCCGACCGCTGGTGATGGACAGTCGAGCGCGAGCCTGAGGAGACCATTCGGAAGTGGGATGACAGGCCGGACCCCGCATTTGCGCATGGCGCATCCGACGCCGTCGTTTTGACTGGAGGCCGGCCCTGAACTCGGACAATGGCGGGCCCCTTCGGGGCGATGCCGAATAGATGCTTGGGTCATCCCGCAAACGATCCTGCTTCCGGCTTGACAGGCTTGCTCATAGATGCGCA
>CAZDNN010000901.1:0-1585 GCA_964506385.1 uncultured Planctomycetota bacterium | reverse complement strand
GAGCCGATAGCCGAAAGCTGATAGCTGATGGCTCGCCTCCCCCCTTACGTCCCCAAGTGCCAACTCGCGAGATACTCGCGCTGCTCCTTCGTCAGCTTGTCGATGGAGGTAGCCGTCAGCGCTCAGCGGTCAGCGCTCAGCCAGAGCCGATAGCCGAAAGCTGATAGCTGATGGCTCGCCTCCCCCCTTACGTCCCCAGATGCCAACTCGCGAGATACTCGCGCTGCTCCTTCGTCAGCTTGTCGATCTTGACCCCCATGCTCTTGAGCTTGAGCCGGGCGATTTCTTTGTCGAGTTCCTTCGGCACGCCGTAGACTTTGTTCTCGAGTTGCTTATGGTGCTTGACGATGTATTCGGCGGCGAGGGCTTGGTTGGCGAAGGACATGTCCATGACGGCGGGGGGATGGCCTTCGGCGGCGGCGAGGTTGACCAATCTGCCCTCCGCCAGGAGGTTGATGCGACGGCCGTCCTTGAGGGTGTATTGCTCGACGTGGTCCCGGATTTTTTTGGGTGGGCCAGCAAGGCTGGCTAGCGCCGGGATGTCGATCTCGACGTCGAAGTGGCCGCTGTTGCAGATGATGGCGCCGTCCTTCATGACGGCGAAGTGCCTGGCGCCGATGACGGTGGTGTCGCCGGTGAGGGTGATGAAGACGTCGCCGATCCGGGCGGCGGCGAGCATGGGCATGACGCGGTAGCCGTCCATGACGGCTTCGAGGGCGCGGAGGGGGTCGATCTCGGTGACGATGACGTTGGCGCCCATGCCGCGGGCTCTGGTGGCGACGCCGCGGGCACACCAGCCGTAGCCTGCGACGACGATGGTCTTGCCCGCGAGGAGGATGTTGGTGGCGCGGAGGATGCCGTCGATGGTGCTCTGGCCTGTGCCGTAGCGGTTGTCGAAGAGGTGCTTGGTGTCGGCGTCGTTGACGGCGATCATGGGGTAGGCGAGGACGCCGTCGGCTTCCATGGCGCGGAGGCGGATGACGCCTGTGGTGGTTTCTTCGCTGCCGCCGAGCATGGCGGGGATGAGCTCGGGGCGCTTGGAGTGGATGGTGGAGACGACGTCGCAGCCGTCGTCCATGGAGATGACGGGCTTGTGGTCGAGGACGGCGTGGACGTGCTCGTAGTAGGTTTTGTTGTTTTCGCCTCGGATGGCGAAGGTGGGGACGCGGTAGTGCTTGACGAGTGCGGCGGCGGTGTCGTCCTGTGTGGAGAGTGGGTTGGATGCGCAGAGGGCGAGGCGTGCGCCGCCGGCTTTGAGGGTTCGCATGAGGTTGGCGGTTTCGGTGGTGACGTGTAGGCAGGCGCCGAGGGTGATGCCGCGGAGGGGCTTTTCGCGGGCGAATCGCTCGCGGATGAGGCGGAGGACGGGCATGTGCTCGTCGGCCCATTCGATGCGGTCGCGGCCGCGGTCGGCGAGGGAGAGGTCTTTGACGTCGTGCTTGATTCTCTTGGCCATGGTTACTCCTGGATACTGGATGCTCGATGCTGGATACTGGATGCTCGATGGTGGATGCTGGATGCTGGCCGCAAGCCGCAAGCCTCTGCCGGCTCGGCGGGAGCGTCGCCCTCCCGCAGCGTGCCGTGT
>CAZDNN010000900.1:0-1590 GCA_964506385.1 uncultured Planctomycetota bacterium | reverse complement strand
CGATCTCGTCGTCTTCGAGGGCCCGAAGGGCAAGCTGCCCGTGGACCTCACTGTCACCGCGCCCCCGAGCTGTCCCGCGCGGCTCGACATCCGCCGCGCCGTCGCCCACGTGGCCGGCGCCGAGGGCGGCGTGCCGAAGGCCACGGTCCGCGCGCTCGCCCAGCGGAACGTCTTCCTCATCCAGACGGCGGCCGACGTCGCGCTGTCGGCCGTCCCGGCGCCCGATCTGCCCGTCACCACAGGCGAACGCGACGGCGTGACGTGGCTGAAGCAGGAGATCCCAGGCGACGGCGACTGGCACGGCATGAGTTTCGCCGTCGCCCTCGCCTCGCGCGGCGGGAGCAGGGCCGTCGCCATCGTCACCTCCCTCGAATCCAGGGACATCGTCGGGGGCGCCGTCAAGCTCGCGAGCGGGGTCGCCCAGGGAGACCAGGCATCGTCCATCCGCGCTCACGAGGCCGCCTGGGCGCGCTTCTGGGCAGCGAGCGGGATCGACATCGACGACGCGCTGCTGCGGAATGCCTGGTACCAGAATCTCTACTTCCTCCGCTGCGTGAGCAAGCGCGGCGCCGTCGCGCCGGGCCTCTTCGCCAGCCTCATCAACGACAGCCCCGCCTGGCACGGCGACTACCACACCAACTACAACATCCAGCAGACCTTCTGGACCGCCTACAACACCAATCACCCCGACCTCGCCGAGCCCTACGACCGGCTCATCGCCAGCTACTTCCCCCGGGCGAAGTGGCTGGCGCGGGAAGTCTTCGGCTGCGGCGGCGCCTACTACCCCCACGTGCTCTTCGCCTACGAGCCGCCGCCCGAGCGGTGCAGCGGTCCCACCCGCCGCCAGTACATCCACCACGTCTGGGGCCTCACCCTCGGCGTCGCCGGCTTCACCGTCCAGCCCGTGTGGTGGCACTACAAGGTCGAGCCCGACCGCGCCTTCCTCGACAAGGTCGCCTATCCCGCCGTCCGCGACGTGGCGACCTTCTACGCCGACTTCATCGACGGCTGCGAGAAGGGCGAAGGGGGCAAGATCGTGCTGGCGCCGAGCGTGTCGCCCGAGCACTGGGGCTGGACACCGAAGTTCGCGCGCAACCGCAACTGCGCCTTCGACATCGCCATGGTCCGCTACACCATGGAGGCCGCCATCGAGGGCGCGGCCACCCTCGGCCGCGACGCCCAGCTCGTCGCACGCTGGAAGGAGGCCCTCACGCTCCTGCCGGCCTATCCGACCACGAAGGGCGACGAGCCCATCGTCGTGGACGTCGAGGACGCGCCGCCGATCACCTACAACATCGCCGTGCCCGCCTGCCCGGTGTTCCCCGGCGACGTCGTCACCTGGTGGTCGCCGCCCGGCCAGAAGGAGCTCTTCGCCCGCACCATCGAGGGGCTGCGCTGGAATGGCAACAACTCGATGGTCATCCTCGGCGTGGCCCGCGCGCGGCTCTCGATGCCCGGCACCCTCGAGTGGCTGCGCTCCGAGGTGGAGGCGCGCACGCGGCCCAACAAGACGATCACCCTCAACCGCCTGGGCGCCCGCTTCAACGACTTCGGCCACTACACCGAGCAGTTCGCCGTGTCGATGGCCGT
>CAZDNN010000899.1:0-1592 GCA_964506385.1 uncultured Planctomycetota bacterium | reverse complement strand
CGACCACGGCGAGAACATGGGCGAGCACCACCTGTGGTGGAAGAACTGCATGTACGAGCACGCCGCCCGCATCCCGCTCATCGTCCGCTACCCCGAGCGATGGGCGGGCGGCCAGAGACGCCAGGGCGCCTGCTCCACCGTGGACATCGTCCAGACCATCGCCGACCTCGGTCGCGCCTCCCTGCCCGACGACTGGAACGGCGCGTCGCTGTGCCCCCTCCTCGACAACCCGAAGGCCCAGTGGCGCGACATCGCCATCAGCGAGTACTACGCCCACAACATCGCCTCCGGCTTCGCCATGCTCCGCGCCGGCAAGTTCAAGTACGTCTACCACACACCGCCGGACAAAGACCACCCCGCCGACCGCGAGCTCTACGACCTCGAGGCCGACCCCGGCGAGTTCACCAACCTCGCCGCACGGCCTGAGCACAAGGCCCGCATCGAGCAGATGCACGCCGCACTCGTCAAGGAGCTCGGCGAGGACCCCGACGAGACCGAGCAGCGCTGCCGAGCCGAGTACGCCAAGGGCTACGGCCGCGCGCCGAAGCTGAAGAAGGGCAGGAAGAAGCGCATCCAGAAGTCCTGACCACAAGCCCCACGACCCAGCGACTGGAGCAGGAGACCGAGCGTGAAGAGAGCCGTCATTACAGGTGAGCGCCAGGCCGAGTTGATCGACGCGCCGGACCCGCGCCCGAAGGAGGACTGGGCGCTGGTCAAGGTGCACGCCACGCCCATGTGCACCGAGTACAAGGCGTGGGTGCGGGGAGGCAAGGCCCAGTACCTGGGGCACGAGGCGGCGGGCGAGGTCGTCGAGGTCGCCCAGCCGTGCAAGGTCAAGCCCGGCGACCGCGTCGTCGTCCAGCCCCAGTACCCGTGTGGGAGATGCCGCCTGTGCGTGGCCGGCGACTACATCCATTGCCAGCACACGGTCAACTTCCAGGAGTTCACGGGCGGCCCAGAGGGCCGCGCGACGTATGCGCAGTACGTGCTGAAGCCATCGTGGCTGCTCTCGCCGATCCCGGACGGCGTGCCGTACGAGAAGGCGGGGCTGGCGATCTGCGGACTCGGCCCGTCGTTCGGCGCCTTCGAGGCCATGGGCGTCAGCGCTTTCGACACGGTGCTTATCACCGGCATCGGTCCGGTGGGACTCGGCGGGGTGGTTAACGCGCTGTATCGCGGTGCGCGGGTGTTCGTCGTCGACTCGGTCGCGTGGCGCGTCGATCTGGCGAAGCGGATGGGCGCCGAGCAGGCCTTCGACCCCGGCGACCCCGACATCGTGGCGAAGGTCAGGGACCTGACGGACGGCCGCGGGGTGGACTGCGCGCTCGACTGCTCGGGCACCGTGGCCGCCGAGCGGCTCTGCCTCGACGCGACCCGACGCAAGGGCAAGGTCGCCTACGTCGGCGAGTGTGGCCAGGACCTCGCGATCCGGATCAGCCCCGACCTCATCCGCACCGGCATCACCATCATCGGCTCGTGGCACTACAACCTCAACCTCTACCCCAGGCTCATGCAGGTCATCGAGGAGTCGCCGATCATCGACCTCCAGATCAGCCACGTCCTGCCCATGAGCGAGGTCCAGCGCGCCTTCG
>CAZDNN010000898.1:0-1598 GCA_964506385.1 uncultured Planctomycetota bacterium | reverse complement strand
TGGCGCCCGAGCAGGGAGTAGAGGCCGTAGTGGAGGAAGAGGCCGTACTTCGCGTCGCGGAACCACTGGAGGCAGGCAGCGCGGGGGTTCTCATCGTAGAGCTGTTCGTAACCTGTCAGGAAGCTGGGCACGTCAGCCATCGCGGTCTCCTGCCAGGGGGAAGGTCATCCTGGGCCGCTGCTCGTTGTGGAGGCCCTCGCCGAGGAACTTCTCGTCGCGCGGCTTGCCGATGTCCACCGCATGGCGGACCTCCGGCACGACCACCTCGCGCGACTCGGGCCACTGGCAGCCTGTCAGCACAATGCAGGCGACGGTGGCTATCCACGCTCGCTTCACGGGACGCTCCTTCCGGATGGGCGGGGCACAGTATAGCGCCACGTGCGTCACGCCGCAAAACGCGCGGAATCCGGTTGCCGGCTCGGCCGGGCTTCGCTACACTACTCGCCGGCGAGGACAACACCCGCTTCACCCCAGGAGAGGAGGGAGACGATGACGCCGCGAGAGATCGTGCTGGCGGCGGTGAATCACTGCGAGACCGACATCATCCCCTACGCTCTGAGCATCCACGCCGAGATCTGGGAGAAGCTCGATGCCCACTACGGCGGACGCGAGAACTTCCCCGCGCACGAGACCTTCCTCGCGGGCCGCGGCGCCGACTGGAAGGGCAACGAGACGCTCCCGAACAACCAGTTCCGCGACCGCTTCGGGACCCTATGGGTGCAGGGCAACATCTTCCGCATGGTCGAGCCGACCCTCAAGGAGCCGTCGCTCGCGGGCTACGAGTTCCCCGAGCTGATCCACGACTCCGACGTGCCCGACATTGCGGCGTGGTGCGAGGCGCAGGCCGACAAGTTCCGCTACTTCAACTTCGGCCTGACCTTCTTCGAACGGGCGTGGGCGCTGCGCGGGATGGAGAATCTCCTGATGGACATGGCGCTCGAGCCCGCCTTCTGCCACGAGCTCTTCGAGCGGCTCATGGAGCTGCATCTGGAGGGGATGGACAAGATCCTGCATCTGCCCTTCGACTCCGTGCGCTTCGGCGACGACTTCGGCGGGCAGCGTGGCACACTCATGGGGCTGACGCACTGGCGCACCTACATCAAGCCGCGGCTGGCGAAGATGTACGGCAAAGCCCGCGACGCCGGCAAGATCGTCAGCATCCACTCCTGCGGCGACAACTCCGAAATCCTCGGCGACATGATCGACATGGGCCTCCAGATCTTCAACCCCGCGCAGCCCGAGGCCAACGACCTGCCTGCCCTGAAGAAGGAGTACGGCCAGCACCTCACGTTCGAGGGCGGCATCGGCACGCAGGTCACCCTGCCCCTGGGCACGCCCGAGCAGGTCCGCGAGGAGATCCGCCAGGCGCGCCAGGTCCTGGGCAAGGGCGGCGGCTATATCCTGACGACCACCAAGCCCATCCGTCCCGAGGTTCCCGTCGCCAATGCCGTCGCCTGCGTCGAGACGATCATCGAGGAAGCCAGGAGGGGGAGCCCGCGTTGACGACGCTCGTGCTCGTCATGGCCTCGCTGCTGCCCACCCATCCCGGGGACGATCCTGCGCCGTTCGTCATCACCTCCGACGGCCAGCCGCGCTGC
>CAZDNN010000897.1:0-1603 GCA_964506385.1 uncultured Planctomycetota bacterium | reverse complement strand
ACCCCCACTCCGCGTCTCCTCCTCCCGAATCCCTCCCCGCCATTCCGCAGCCCTGCCGCACCACGTGGGACGTTGACACGGCGCGATGAAGGCGATAGGATCGCAGAAAGACGTGGCCGGCACGCCTATTTCCCCATCGAGGTCTGTCTTCCGATGCCCATCGCCATCGTCCAACGCTCCCTGGCGATCGTGGGCGGAGCGGAGAACATTGTGGTGTGGCTGGCGTGGGGCCTGCGCGAGCGCGGCCACGAGGTCGCCGTCTTCACACAAGCTTACGAACCGAGCCTGTGGCCGAGCCGATTCACCACCGGCCTCGACGTCCGGCTGTTGCAGGAGTCGATGCGGTTCATCCGCTCGAAGCGCCTGCTCATCCGCGGCGTCGCGCGGCAGCTTCGCCAGCAACTCGAAGGCTTCGACCTGGTCAACTGCCACGGGTGGCCGTCGCACCTCTGGGTCGCGCGGGCGCGACGCATGGGACTCGATGTGCCGCGCGTCGTGTGGTACTGCCAGGAGCCGAACCGCAAGATCCACTGGGAGTGGACGGAGCGGAACCTGCTCCGCTACTTGCGGGAGTGCCACGACGCGCGAGCCGACGATCCGTTGCGGCAGGCGCTCGGAAGCAAGGCCACCGGCATCTGGCGCGCCTGGCGACGCCGTCGCAACGCTCGATGGGACAGGGCTTCGGCGGCGGCGATGGACGCCGTGCTCGTCAACAGCCGCTTCTCGGCGGAGAGCGTGGAGCGGGTGTACGGCAGGGCGGGGGAGGTGTGCTACCTCGGCATCCCGCTCGATGGCGGCCCGCGGCCGGCCGACAGCCCCGAGAGCTATGTCTGCGTCGTCTCGCCGCTGCGGCGCAAGAAGAACCTGCACAATGTACTCGGGGCCATGGCGCTGGCCGTCGCCCGCGGCGGCCTGGGCGGCCTGCGGCTCAAGATCGCGGGGAGCGGCCCGGACCGAGACGCACTCGAGCGGTCGGCGGGCGACCTCGGCATCGCCGACCGAGTCGACTTCCTGGGCTACGTCCCGCACGAGGAGCTGCCCGCGCTCTACGGCGGCGCCAGGCTCACCGTCTACGTCCCCATCGACGAGCCCTTTGGCCTCGTGCCCGTCGAGTCCATGGCGCAGGGCACGCCCGTCCTCGTCTCGGACCATGGCGGAACGGTGGAGAGCGTGGTGCACGGCCAGACGGGCCTGCACGTCGATCCCTTCGATGCCGACGCCATCGCCCGAGGCATCGAGACGCTGTGCCGCGACGACGGCGCGCGGGCGGCGATGGGAGACCGCGCGCGACGCCACGTGCGCGAGCGCTTCAGCCTGGAGAGCTTCCTCGACCGCTTCGAGGCGATAGCCTTCCCTCGATAGCACAAGCGACCGCCGCGGCCGCCGTTACCCGCCGCCGCCCTTCCGCTTGCGTCTGCGCTTGCGCGCCAGCGCGGCGAGGTCATCGCCGGCCTTGATGGGCGTGGGTGGCTCCTCCGATGGTGGGGGCGGCGGGACGGGCGGCTCGGCCGGCTCGCCTGGCCGCTTCCTGAGGCGGCGGAGGGCCTTGCGGGCGGCTTTGTCACCGGTGCGGCGGATGGCGGGCCTGGCCTCGGGGCCGGCG
>CAZDNN010000896.1:0-1613 GCA_964506385.1 uncultured Planctomycetota bacterium | reverse complement strand
ACGTCCGGGCTCTCGGAGGTAACGCGCTTGAAACAGTGGGTGCTCTGGACGGCGGTCGGGCTGCTTCTGGCCGTCGCGCTCATCGGAACCCTGTCCCGCCAGGTGCGGGGCCGCGAGTCGCCGCTCGAGGGAAGCATCATCTCACTGGCACCCAGCGTCACCGAGATTCTCTTTGCGCTCGGGCTCCAGGACAGGCTCATCGGCATCAGTACCGCGTGCGACTACCCGCCACAAACGAAGCACATCCGCAAGGTGGGCGATTTCGCTGTTCCGGACATCGAGCTTTTGTACGCACTCAAGCCGGAACTGGTCATCACGACCCCGCTCCGCGACCCCGAGGCGGCCAAGGCCATCCGGCTGTGTGGCGCGCGGCTCCTGACGGTCAAGCAGGGCGACCACGAAGAGGTGTTCCGAGAGATCGAGGTCATCGGCAAGGCGGCCGGTGTCGCGGACGCCGCGCGAGCCTACGCGGATAGACTCCGAGAGCGATTCGCCCGCGCGACAGTCAACGTCCCCGACGCCCAGCGCCCGCGCGTTTACGTGGAGATCTCGCCGCGGCCCCTGCGCACCGCCGCCAGAGGCTCGTTCCTCGACGACCTGATCTACCGAGCGGGCGGCAACAACATCGCACACGACTTCGGCCAGCCCTGGACCACAATCAGCCCGGACGCCGTGGTCGCCCGGGACCCGCAGATCATCATCCTCGCCTATCCGCTGAGCAAGGATACGCCTTATATGATAGCAGACCGTATCGGCTGGGGGCGGCTCTCAGCAGTGAGGTCGGGCCACATCATTACCAACCTGGACCCCGACCTGTTCCTGCGCCCAGGCCCCAGACTGGTGGACGGGCTGGAGGCGCTTGCCGACTTGTTCGCGCGATACCGGGAGGCTTCGACCAGGTGAGACCGCGAAAAAAGCTCGCCATCGGCCTCGTGGTACTGCTCGCGGCGCTGCTGCTCGCGTTCTTCTGGGCGCTGGTCGCCGGGCGGGCGCGGGTCCCGGTTGGCGAGCTTTTCAGCGCCAAATATGCGCCGCTGGTCAAGCTTCGGGCGGCGCGGGCGCTGCTCGGCGTTATCGTGGGGGCCGGCCTGTCCGTCGCGGGGCTTATTCTGCAGGCGGTTCTGCGGAATCCCCTGGCAGACCCGTACGTGCTGGGGGTTTCGTCGGGCGCGGGGCTGGGCGCGGCGCTGGTAATCCTCGCGGGGGTTGCGACGGCGGGGGCGTGGGTGATTCCGGGGTCGGCTTTCGCGGGCGCGGTGCTGGCCATCATGCTGGTGTACACGCTGGCAAGAGTCGGCAAGGCCGTGCCGGTGTACACGCTCCTGCTGGCGGGTGTCATCGTGAACTCGATCGCCAGCAGCCTGCTCATCTTCCTGGCCCATACGGCCATCGCGCGCGGCCGGGGCCTTTACAGCGTCCTCTGGTGGCTTCTGGGCAGCCTGCAGGTGTTTGAGGCGTGGCCCGTGGCGGTGGCGGGCGTTGCTATCGGTGTCGGGGTCGCGGTCACCGTTTTTTTTGGCCGGGACCTGAACGTTCTTTCAATGGGGGAAGAGCCTGCTGCGCACCTGGGCCTGCGGGTCGAACGGGCGAAGAAGTTGCTCTTTGTCGTGTCG
>CAZDNN010000895.1:0-1617 GCA_964506385.1 uncultured Planctomycetota bacterium | reverse complement strand
GCCCGAATCCCTCGCACTCGTCTGCGAAGGACTTCTGCCACGGACTGCTAGGGGCGTCGCCTGGCTTGCGCCGGGCTTTCCGATGGTGGCTCGATGCTGGTAGCTTGCAGCCCCCGGCCGAGCTCCTTGCCGCTCGCCTCGGTGGCTAGCTTCCGCCGCCGAGGGAGAATAGGTGTGAGCGGGTGCGCAGGTACATGACGCCGCCGGCGACGGCGGGGGTGGCGAAGCTCGGCTCGCCGAGGGGGACGCGGGCGAGCTGCTGGAAGCGCTCCGCTGCGGCCAGGACGACGACCTCGCCTCGCTTCGAGATGGAGTAGAGCCGGCCCGCGACCCAGACGGGCGAGCCGTAGAAGGAGCCCTTGACCCGCTGCCGCCAGACGACCTCGCCCGTGGCGGCCCGGACGCACGAGACCCGCCCGTCGTCGCCCCAGAGGAACACCAGGCCGTCCTTGACCAGCGGGGTGGGCACCAGGGGGACGGGGCGCTTGAGCTCCCAGACGAGCTTAGGCTCGATGCCTTTCGGCCGCGAGCCGGGCCGGACGGCGACCAGGCGCGCGCCCTGGGTGCCGGCACCGTAGCTCGCCATGACGAGGCCAGCGCCGAGCGCGGGCGAGCCGACGCAGCGGTCGCGGAAGACGCCGTTGAGCTCCCAGGTCACCATCCCCGTCGCGAGGTCCACGCCGGTGATGCCGTGGGCCGTGCTCGTGAAGATCAGCTCGGGGCGGCCTTCGAGCGATCGCGAGACGCAGGGGGTGGAGTAGGCGGAGAGGCGGGTGCGGCGGCTGACGGTCCAGCGGGTCTCGCCGGTCTTGCGGTCCACGGCGATGAGGAAGCTCTTGCCAGGGGGCCGCGTCGTGTTCGGCCCGTACATGCTGGGGATGGCCTTCGGGTCCTCCTGGTCGTTGGCGAGGACGACGAGGCCGCTCGAGACGGCGTGCAGTTCGAAGAGGATTGCTCCCTTCCACCACGAGCGTGAGTGCTGGGCCATTTTGGCGGCCATCAGCCAGACGGAGCCCGGCACCGCCATCGTGCCCGCTCCCACCGCGAAGAGCGCGTAGGCTCCCATCCTGAGGCCGGGGCGGTCGTGGAGATGGGCTCCGCCCTGGGGATGGGTCGGATCGGGGAGGTGGCGGGGTTCGTGGTGGTATTCGATTTCCTCGTCCGGGGGGTGTTCTTCTTCGCAGTGGACATGGAAGTGGAGGGCGTCGGGCCGGAAGAGGAGTATTCCGGCGGTCGCGAAGACCGCCGCCGCAGTTCCCCACTCGACGATGGGCTCGACGTAGTCGGGAATCAGGCGGTGCGATCCGCCGAGGAAGGCGCCTATAACCGGCGCGGCGAGTATCTTCCCCGTGAAGAAGGCGAGCGCCGCGAGCATCGCCTTGCTGACGCGGTGCGCTCCCACCGCGAACGGCAATACCACCGGCCACGAGTGGGCGCAGGGCGTCACGCCTTCCAGCAACCCCACCAGCACCACCGAGCCGGCCGCTACGTAGAAACTCGTTTCGAGAGGTTCCATTCCGCCGCGTCCTCCGCCTCCGCCGCTTCCCCCTCCTTTTTTCCCCTCTCCCCCTTTGCTTTTCTCCTTCTTTTCTCTTTCTCCTTTTCTTCCTTCTCCTC
>CAZDNN010000894.1:0-1617 GCA_964506385.1 uncultured Planctomycetota bacterium | reverse complement strand
TGGCAAGGATGGCTGGCGTGACGATAGGACAGGCGATCGGGCTCGGCGCGCTCCAGGGTCTGACCGAGTTTCTGCCCGTGTCGAGCTCCGGGCACCTGGTGCTGGCGAAGGCGCTCTTCGGCATCGAGGAGCCGAATGCAGTGGGCTTCGTCGTGCTCGTCCACGCTGGGTCGCTGCTGGCGATCCTGGCCTTCTTCCGGCGGGAGATCCTGTCGCTGTTCACCACGCGGCGGCGGCTGATCCCGTGGCTCATCGTGGGCACCATCCCTGCGGGGATCGCCTACGTGGCGCTGAAGGACCCGATCGAGGGCCTCTTCAGGAGCCCGCTCGCCGTGGGCGCCGCGATGCTAGTGACGGGCACGGTGTTGCTGCTCGGCGAATGGCGGGCGCGGGAGCTGCGTTCGCTGGACGAGGTGAGATGGCAGGACGCGGTGGCGATCGGCGTGGCGCAGGCATTTGCCCTGGCGCCGGGCATCTCGCGGTCGGGGATGACGGTTAGCAGCGGGCTGGCGAGCGGGCTGACGCGGCCGGCGGCAGTGGCCTTCGCGTTCCTGCTGGGCGCGGCGGCGATCGGCGGGGGGACGGTGGGGAAGGCGAAGGACTTCGTGGAGATGGGGGCGCAGGCGGGGTGGGCGCCGCTGGCAGCGGGGTTCGCGGCGAGTCTGGTGGTGAGCCTGGGCTCGCTGTGGCTTCTGACGGTGGTCGTGCGACGTAAGTGCCTGAAGTACTTTGCCTTGTACTGCTATGTGATCGGGCTGGCGGTTTTGCTTGCAAAGCTGACCGGGCTGTGGTAGAATGCGTGGGTCTGGCGTCATCCCCGTTTCGCCAGGCCGAGATCCCCGCCTACAACCCGATTGGCCTCTTACCCTCCGGAGGGGTCCATGGAGCGTCGGACCGTTCTGCGCGTGGTGGTGTCGTTGGCCATCCTCGGGGCCTGCGCGTTCACCCTGGTGAGCCTGCTGACGTTCGACAGGAATGACCTGGCGGTCTACCAGCTCCCGCCGGCGACTCCGGTGCACAACGGCGGCGGGGTGGTGGGGGCGCACCTGGCGGCATGGCTGCTTCAGTCGGTCGGCTGGTGCGTGGGCCTCGTCCTGCTGTTCGTGGTGGGGTGGAGCGTGCTGAACCTGCTGGGGAAGGGGCTCGAGCAGGTGGTGGTGCGGACGCTTGGCGCTCTGCTTCTGGTGGCGTGTGCCTGTACGTTCGCGAGCGCGGGCGGCGGCTCGACGGGGAGCATGCCGGGCTACGGCGGGTCGGTGGGCGTGGCGTTGGGTGCGGTGGTGGTTCGGTACTTCGGCGGGGCGGGGCAGTGGCTTCTCGGCGTGCCCCTGACGCTGGTTGCCCTGCTGATGATGGGGGTGGACGAGTTGCTGGCGCCGCCTGTGGTCGCCGTGGCGAGCCGGGCGCAGGGCGCGCTGGGCCGCTTCCTGCCGCGCCGCCGCACGGCGCGCCGCCAGACGGCGACGGCCGCCGCGCCTGTCGTTGAGACCGCGCCCGGGCCTGGGGTCGCCACCGCCGAGCTGCCTCCCATCCCCGAGACCCAGGACGTGACGGAGACGGCCGACACGATGGTCGAGGAGGAGGACGCCGATGGCCGCGACACAGGCCGCCCCGCCG
>CAZDNN010000893.1:0-1618 GCA_964506385.1 uncultured Planctomycetota bacterium | reverse complement strand
CGGAGGCGGGGGAGGGGGCGCGAACTCGACGTCGGGCCACTCGATGTCGCGGGCGAGGTTCACCCATGCGCGGTCGCCGTATACGCCGGCCTTCGTGTAGTCGAAGGGCTTGAAGCCGATCTCCGCGTAGGGCGAGCCGCTCCGGAAGCGGAAGTCGCCCCGGTGCGGATCGACGAAGAGCGGGTCGGCGATGAGGGAGCCCTCGCCTTTGCCCTTCGCCTGCCACTGCTCGAGGGTCAGGCCGTTGAAGGTCACGGGCTTGCCGTCCTCACGCCAGTAGAGGTTGTGATGGAAGACCACCTTGTCGTCGGTGGCGGGGCGGCTGAGCAGCTCGCTCTGGTCCCACAGGACGATGTTGCGTGTGAAGATGAAGGAGGTGTGTGGCTCGATGCGGGAGCGCTGGATCTGGCCGTCCATCGAGTAGGCGAGGATGTTGTTGTGGATGATGTTCTCTTTGCCGTAGTGCTGGTGGTAGGTGCCGGTCTTGACGTGGTGGACGAGGTTGTTTTCAATGACGATGCGGGAGCTGCCCTCGTCGTTGTAGAGGCCCCAGCCGCCGCGTCCGTAGTGGTCGTAGCTGTAGACGTGGTGGATATGGTTGTTGCTGACGGTGGTGCCCTCGGACGGGCCGAGGGTGTAGACGCCGCCCATGTCGGAGAGGACGCCCCAGCCGGTGTGGTGGAGGTGGTTGAAGTCGATGGTGTTCCGCTTCGCGACGCTGGGACGGTAGCCCCACCGCCATCCGACGCTGACCGTCGAGTAGCGGAAGTCGGAGATGTCGTTGTGGGTGATCGTGTTGTCGGGGCTGTGGCCGATCCACACGCCGATGGCGCCGCAGAAGGTGCGGGCGCCCGTGCGGACAATACAGTTGTGGACGGTGCAGTGGCTGGTCATGTCGGCGGGGTTGGGGCTGTCGTTGGCCCATCCCTCGCCGATCTTGACGCCGCCGGCGCCCATGTCGTGGATGTAGCAGCGCTCGATGCGCACGTGGCGGCAGCCGCGGCGTATCCAGACCGCGTAGGTGCCGACGTGGGCGATCTCGCAGCCCTCGATGGCCACATGCCGCGCGCCGTCGGCCATGACGGCGGCGGGGATCGTGACCGACGCCTGTCCGTCGCTGTGGCCCTCGAAGGGCAGCAGGTACTGGCCGTGCTTGAAGGCGAGGCCCTTGAGCGTGACGTGCTCGACGTACAGGCCGAGCTTCGGCTCGCCGACGAAGCGAACGAAGGTGTCGAGCGCCGGTGCCCAGACCTCGGCCTTCGTCATATCCTGGCCGGGGAGCGGCTTGTAGGTGAGGGTGCCGTCGCGGTCGAGGAACCACTCGCCGGGCTCGTCGAGCGCCGCCTGGAGGTTCTCGAGGTGGTAGCGCTGGCGATTGCCCCATCGCATGACGGGCCAGCGGGCGTTGCCAGTGAGGACGACGCGGCGGGTCTTGGGGTCGGCCTCGGCGATGCGGTGGCGGCCGATCTCCCAGGAATGATACAGCGTGAGCTCGACGTCGGTGAGCCGCTCCTTCGGGATGTCAAGCAGCGGCTGGATGTCTTGCGGCTCGGCGATGAAGGCGCGGTTGGCCAGGCCCGCGGGCTTGCCCGTGAGCGGGTCGATGCCGTGGCTGACC
>CAZDNN010000892.1:0-1622 GCA_964506385.1 uncultured Planctomycetota bacterium | reverse complement strand
TCCCCCGGGCCAGGATCGCGGTACGCTCAGCCAAAGGAGGGCATGGGAGAGCTCTGGACGAACTGGGGCACTACCAGGTACTCACCCGCTCACGAGGACTCTCCGTGCCAGACCTGCTTGTCGTGGCTATCGATGCCAACTGCGCGCCGTACTCAGAGATGGTGGGGCATATCAACGCCAGGATCGACCACCACCTCTTCCCACACAGTGCCATCGCCTGCCCGGACCCCCACATTGAGCGTTGGTACATGGCCGACCCCGAAGCCTTCCAGGCTGCTGTTGGCGCGAGGCCGCTCGACGTCGAGCCCAAGTGCGGCAAAGAGCACCGACACGAACTGAAGCGGGCACTGGCCGATTCGATTCGGCGAGCAGGCCAGTCTGTGCTGCTTGGGGGCGTCGAATTCGCTCCAGACTTGGCGGCAGCCATCGACCCCTTCCGGGCCGGCAAGACAGACGCTGCCTTCAGGCACTTCTTCGATAGCGTCGTCGGGGCGCTTCGCCGGCTAGCACGCTCTTGATTCTCCCCCTCCTCCACACGGTTCTCCCAAACCATCGATCCACCCCGCCGCCAGAGCGACCTCTCCAGCGTACAGCGCGGCGAGCTGCCCGGGAGTCACCGCGAGCTGCGGAGAAGCGAAGGTGATGCGGGCGGTGTGGTTGGGGCCGGGCTCGATGCGGGCGGGGGCGGGGGTGTGCTGGTAGCGGATCTGGACGTCGGCGTCGAAGGGCTCGGTCTGGGGCGGGATGGAGACCCAGTTGAGCTGTGAGACGGTGAGGGTGCGGCACAGGACCTCGTCGCGGGTGCCGATGACGACGGCGTTGGCCGCGCGGTCGATGCGGACGACGTAGCGGGGGGTGCCGAGCGCGACTCCGAGGCCGCGACGCTGGCCGATGGTGAAGCACTGGCAGCCAGGGTGCTCGCCGACGACGGCGCCCGCCGTGTCGAGGATGGGGCCGGGCTGGATGCGGTCGCCGAGGCGCTCGCGGAGCAGCGCCGTGTGGTCGCGGTCGGGCAGGAAACAGATGTCCTGGCTCTCGGGCCGCTCGCAGACGGGGAGGCCGCGGTCGCGGGCCATCTGGCGGACGGCGTCCTTGCGGAACTCGCCGAGCGGGAACAGGGCGCGGGCGAGCTGGCCCTGCTGGAGGCCGCCGAGGGCGTAGCTCTGGTCCTTCGAGGCATCAAGCCCGCGCCGGAGCCGCCAGCGGCCGTCGGCGCGGTCGAGGCGCACGTAGTGCCCCGTCGCGAGCTTCTCGCAGCCGAGCCCGCGCGCCACGCTCACCAAGCGGCCGAACTTGCTCCACTTGTTGCACACCACGCACGGGTTCGGCGTCCGCCCACGGTCGTACTCCGCAACGAAGTAGGCGATGACGGCTTCGAGCTGTGCCTCGAAGTCGAGCACGTGGAGCGGGATGCCCAGGTGGTCGGCCGCGCGCTGCGCGTCCGTCGGGTCGCCGACCATGCGCATGAAGAGCCCGACGGCCTCGTGCCCCTGCTCCGCCAGCAGCGCAGCCGCCAGGCTCGAATCGACGCCGCCGCTCATCGCCACCGCGACCTTCATCCGCATTCCTCACCAGGTTTCGCCGCCAGCGGCTCGTTCTCGCCGCGTGCGGTGTCCTCCGTG
>CAZDNN010000891.1:0-1639 GCA_964506385.1 uncultured Planctomycetota bacterium | reverse complement strand
AGGGCGGCTCGGCAGGAGCCTCGCCCTCCCATTCGACGGATCCGCAACAGAAACTAGAAAGGGACGCAAGACGAAGCTCGTCATCCACCCCGGGCGGCCACACCTGGGGCCGCGAGGAAGACCACGAGCTGGCTGTCCGATGGCTCGATGCCCTCTACCAGGGAGCAGATGGGAGAGAGCGCCCGCGAAAGGACGCGAAAGGGAGATGAACAGAAGAGCAATGGAGAGCGTTGTGATGGCCGCTGCGCTACTGGCCGGCTGGGCAGCCTATGGCGATGGCCACGTCGTGCTCGTCGAGGCCGAGGGCTTCCAGGAGCTCGGCGGGTGGGTCGTGGACCAGCAGTTCATGGACCAGATGGGCTCGCCCTATCTGCTCGCCCATGGGCTCGGCGTGCCCGTCGAGGATGCGACGACTACCGTGCGGCTCCCGAAGACGGGAACCTACCGCGTCTGGGCGCGGACGATGGACTGGGTGGCGCGCTGGAAGGCGCCAGGGCAGCCGGGGCGGTTCCAGGTGCTCATCGACGGCAAGCCGCTCGCCACGACGTTCGGCACCGAGGGCGCCAGGTGGTTCTGGCACGACGGCGGCACCGTCGAGGTGGGAAAGCTGGCGGTCACCGTCGCGCTCCACGACCTGACGGGCTTCGAGGGCCGCTGCGACGCGATTGTCTTCAGCAGCGACCCGCAGTTCAAGCCGCCGAACGACCTGAAGGAGATGGCCGCGTGGCGCCGCAAGCTGCTCGGCATGCAGGAGAAGCCGGAGGACGCCGGCCAGTTCGACCTGGTGGTGGTCGGCGGCGGGATCGCGGGGACCTGTGCGGCGCTGTCCGCCGCGCGGCTGGGGCTGTCGGTCGCGCTGATCCAGGATCGGCCGGTGCTGGGTGGCAATAACAGCTCTGAGGTCCGCGTGTGGCTCGCGGGCGCGCGGAACAAGGCGCCCTACCCCCGCATCGGCGACATCGTCCGCGAGCTCGAGCAGGCGCGCAGCGCGCACTACGGCCCCGCCAACACCGCCGACCTCTACGAGGACGAGCGCAAGCTGGCCCTCGTGCGGGCGGAGGAGCACATCGCGCTCTTCCTTCTGCATCGGGCGAACGCCGTGGAGCGCGACGGCCGGCGGATCGCCGCCGTCATCGCCCAGCATGCTAAGACGGGCGTACGTCGGCGCTTCGCGGGGCGCTGGTTCGCCGATTGCACGGGCGACGGCTGCATCGGCTTCCTGGCCGGGGCCGACTGCGAGATGACCGAGACGGGGCACATGGGCCGCTGCAATCTCTGGAACGTCGCGGAGACCGACCGTCCGCAGCCATTCCCCCGCTGCCCCTGGGCGCTTGACCTGACCGACAAGCCCTTCCCCGGCCGCGGCAGCGACAAACGGGGCACCAAAGCCCTGGGCGGCTGGTACTGGGAGAGCGGCTTCGACCACGACCCCTTCGAGAGGTCGGAGTACATCCGCGACTGGAACTTCCGAGCCGCCTACGGCGCCTGGGACGCGCTCAAGAACGTGGACAAGGTCTACCCCAACCACCGGCTGAACTGGATGGCCCACGTCGCCGGCAAGCGTGAGTCGCGACGCCTCCTCGGCGACATCGTCCTGTCGAAGCAAGACCTGGTATCCGGCAAGGCGTATCCCGACGGC
>CAZDNN010000890.1:0-1646 GCA_964506385.1 uncultured Planctomycetota bacterium | reverse complement strand
ACCGTGATGCTGGCCTTCGACCACGGCTACATCATGGGCCCCACCTCGGGCATCGAGCGCATGGACCTGGTCATCCCGCCGCTGATGCCCCACGTGGACTGCCTGATGTGCACCCGCGGCGCGCTCGAGACCTGCATCCCGCCCGAGGTCAGGAAGCCGGTCGTCCTCCGCTCCTCCACGGGCGCCACCATCCTCAAGGAGCTCAGCAACGAGGTGATCGGCGTGACCCTCGAGGACGCCGTCCGCCTCAACGCGGCCGCCGTCACCTGCCAGGTCTACATCGGCGGCCCCTACGAGAAAGAGAGCCTGGCGAACCTCAGCTACCTCATCAACGAGGGCAACCGCTACGGCATCCCCACCCTCGGCGTGACGGCCGTGGGCCGCGAGCTGGTGCGCGACGCACGCTACCTCGGCCTCGCCGGCCGCGTCATCGCCGAGCTCGGCGCCCATTTCAACAAGACCTATTACTGCGAGCCAGGCTTCGACGAGGTCGTCGCCGGCACCCCCATCCCGGTGGTCATCGCCGGCGGGAAGAAGATCCCGGAGGCCGACGCGCTCGCCATGGCCTACAAGGCCATCGACCAGGGCGCCGTGGGCGTGGACATGGGCCGGAACATCTTCCACGCCGAGGACCCCGCGGCCATGGTCCAGGCCGTCCGCGCGGTCGTCCACGAGGGCATCAAGCCTGACAAGGCGCTCGAAATGTACAACGACCTCAAGAGCCAGTGACCGCCGCAGGCTCTTGCACCGGCGCGATGAAGCCGGTAGGATCATCGATGTGCCGGGACTTCGATGTGAACGCAGAAAGGAGACGCGGATGAAGAAGGTATCGAGGCGAGGCCTGCTGGGCGGCTTCTGCGCCGGGGCGGCCGGCTCGCTGGCGCTCTTCGACGCAGGCTGCGCCAACGGCAAGACCGAGGTCGCCGACAAGCCGAAGGCACTGCCGACGTGGAAGAACGAGGACTTCTACGGCGCCGACGGGAAGCTGGACGCCGCCAAGGCCAAGGAAGCCTACTACACGCTGATGGCCTACCACGGCTTCCCCATCTTCCCGCGGCTCAAGACCGACGACTTCTGGGTCCTCGACTTCGCCCTCGGCAAGTTCACCGAGGTCGGCATGGGCGGCATCTTCTACCTCAACGAGAAGGAAGACGACTACCTGCTCCACGATATCTGGCTGCTGCCGGGGCAGATGATCCCCGAGCACCAGCACGTGCAGTGGCAGGACGTGCCGCCCAAGATGGAGGGCTGGCTGGTCCGTCACGGCTCCGCGTACTTCGGCAGCGAGGCCGAGCCGTCGGAGAACGCCGCGGAGATCATCCCCCCGACACACAGGGACATCGCCAAGGCCCGCCACATCATCCTCAAGAACCCAGGCGAGTGCACCAAGCTCGGCAAAGCGAAGTCGTGGCACTGGATGAAGGCAGGCCCCGAGGGCGCCATCGTCACCGAGGTCGCCACATACCATGCCATGGAGGCCCTCCGCTTCCAGCACCCCGACATCAAGCTCTAGCCGCCAGCCAAAGCGGACCAACGCCCGGGGCTCGGAGATCATCGTCTCCGAGCCCCATCTGCGCGGGGCCTGCCCACAAAGGGGAGGACGAGGCGGAGTCTGGCCACGGATCTTGGGGTCCTTCTCTTCGCCC
>CAZDNN010000889.1:0-1660 GCA_964506385.1 uncultured Planctomycetota bacterium | reverse complement strand
TTCGCCACGCTGGAGCGTGGGCATCGCCGTCCCGACGCGGAGCATCGGGACGAGTATCGAGGAGGAGGTGAGTGATGGATCGCAGGCGATTCCTCGGCACCGTCGGCGCTGCCGTCGTGGCCGGCTCGCAGGTGGCAAGGGGCCAGGAACGCAGGAAGCCGAACATCATCTGGATCATGGCCGACGACCTCGGGGTCTACGACGTCGGCTGCTACGGCCAGAAGCTCATCCAGACGCCCCATATCGACAAGCTCGCCGCCGAGGGCCTGCGCTTCACGCAAGCCTATGCCGGCAGCACCGTCTGCGCCCCCTCGCGGAGCGTGCTGATGACCGGCCAACACACGGGGCATACGCGCGTGCGGGGCAACTTCGCCGTCAAGGGCGGCGTCGGCCCTCAGCGCCGCCTGCCCCTGCGGCCCGAGGACGTGACGGTCGCCGAGTGCCTCAAGCAGGCGGGCTACGCCACCGCCATCGTCGGCAAGTGGGGGCTCGGCGAGCCCGAGACCGACGGCATCCCCAATCGCCAGGGCTTCGACTTCTGGTTCGGCTACCTCAACCAGCGTCGTGCCCATTCCTACTACCCCGACTATCTGTGGCGAAACACCGAGAAGGTCGCCACCAACCAGGGCGGCAAGCGGACCGACTACTCCCACGACCTCATGACCGTCGAGGCCCTCGACTTCGTCCGCCGCGCGAAGGGCAAGCCCTTCTTCCTCTACTGGACGACGACGATCCCCCACGCGAAGTTCGAGGTCCCCAGCCTCGAGCCCTACGCCGACAAGCCCTGGCCCGAGCCGGCCAAGGCATACGCCGCGATGGTCACCCGCTTCGACCGCGACATCGGCCGCTTGATGGCCCTGCTCAAGGAGCTCGGACTCGACCGCGACACCATCGTCTTCTTCACCAGCGACAACGGCGGCTACCCCGACGCCAACGCCCGCAAGATGTTCGGCCCGCAGGGCCCGCTGCGGGGAAGCAAGGGCGACCTCTACGAGGGCGGCCTGCGGGTGCCGATGATCGCCCGGTGGCCAGGCAGGATCGCGCCGGGCAGGACGAGCGGCCAGCTCTGGGCCTTCTGGGACTTCCTGCCCACCGCCTGCGACGTGGCGGGCGTGGCGCCACCGCAGGCCATAGACGGCATCTCCATACTGCCCACCCTCCTTGGCCAGAGGCAGAAGACCCAGCACGAGTACCTCTACTGGGAGTTCCGCACCCGTACGTTCGCCCAGGCGGTGCGCTGGGGCAAGTGGAAGGGCGTCCGCGCCGGCACCGAGGAGCCGCTCGCGCTCTACGACCTCGAAGCCGACCTCGGCGAGAAGATGAACGTCGCGGCGGAGCATCCCGGCGTGGTCGCGAAGATAGAGGGCTTCATGGCTGCCGCCCACGTCGAGACCGAGCACTGGCCGAGCCTCGCCAGGAAGAAGTGATCCGCAGATTGCGCAGATTCGCGCAGATGGAGGAAAGAGAACACACGCTCGTCCCGATGCTCTAGCGTCGGGACGGCGATCCCCAACGCTCCAGCGTTGCGAACGAGGGGAAGGCACATGGCCTCGTGAGGCCCGCTCCTGCTCGTGCCGCTGGAGCGGCGGCGCCTGCGTCCCGACGCTGGAGCATCGGGACGAGCGCTCTTGGCGGTCGGTTTCCTGGTCGTAAGGAGCCA
>CAZDNN010000888.1:0-1671 GCA_964506385.1 uncultured Planctomycetota bacterium | reverse complement strand
TTCACGGCGGCGCTCCTGCCGGTCCGCATCGGCACGCAGGGAAGGAGGCGCTCAGTGGCCGCTCTCGCAGCTCGTAGCCGAACGGGCTGAGCTCAGATCATGGTCGGCGGGCCGGCCCAGGTGAGGAGGGCGTCGAGGAACTCGCCGTGGAACCGGCTCTTGGTATGCGGTGCGAGCGCCCATCTCGCCGGCGCAACCTCGACGACGTAGCCGCGTCGCTCCAGTTTCTCCAGATGGCGCTGGCGCGCTTGGAGCGACATCCTGAGTGATGACACGATCGCTGCGGCATCTGTAGGGCCGTTGGCGCGCAGCCACCGAACGATCATCACCCGGCGACCGTGAGTGAAGGCTGTCGCGGCGTCGAAGACCACGTCGAGCGCCCGCGCCTGGGCAGACGGCAGCTTGGCGATGGTCGTGGGTGCCAGGTGCAGGGTCCTGCGCTCCTTCCACCCGGCCGTCGCCCAGCTTGGCTCAAGGCAGGCCCGTCGGACCAGACCGGCAGCACCTGCAAGGGTGGAGGGTGGCGCGTCGAGACCGAGGGAGTAGTGAACCCACGTTCCCGCGCGCCGTCGCCGGACGAGGCCAAGCTTCGCCAGTTCCGCGAGATGGTGCGAGGCGTCGTCCTGAGTGAGCCGGGCGCGCCTGGCTATCTGGGATGAGGGGAGCTCGGGCTGCTTGCTCAAGTGGTAGAAGATGAGCAGCTTGGCATCGCATGCGATGGCTCGGGAGCTGGCGACGATGGCTTCGATCATCGGGGGCTCCTTGGGTTCCGGACCTGATCAGGTCCGGAATCCCGTCCCGACCAGAACGGCGCGGCCGGATGGCGCGCACGTCTTCACAAGCTTCTGTGTCGTGGTTCCCTCACAAGCCCGGCACGGACGGCGGGATGGGGAGGTTGCCGATGCCGGGGATGCGCTTGTTGAGGCCCTTGGGCACGCCGGTCTTGTCGTCCTTTCTGGGCTGGTTGGTGGAAGGCTTCTTCTTGCCGCCCGCCTTGTCCTTCTTGAGCTTGGCGTGGGCGGCCTTGACGGCGCGGATGATGTCGGGCGGCGGGGCGGTGACGGCATCGACCTTGCCGTTGGCGTAGAGGACGAGGTACTTGCGTGGCCTCGGAACGTTGGGGTCGGCGATGAAGGCCGCGAGGTCGATGAGCAGCCACGTGTTCCCGGGCAGGCTGCCTGCCGGCTTGCCGTTCACCGTGTCGTTCCAGGCGTAGGTCAGGCCCTTCTGGCGGAGCGCCTCGGGGGCGAAGGGCGAGACGAAGAGCTGCGGCGGCGCGCCGGACACGAGGCGGACGATCGACTTGGGGTCCTTCGTCGGGTCGTCCTTGGGATAGAAGGCGGCTCTGGGGAACCCGCCGGTCATGGCCTGCATCTGAATGAGCATGTAGAGCTGGCGGAGCTGCTGGAGGCCCTTGATCTCGTTGGCCTTCGACAGGGCGTACTGGTAGTTGCCCTGGCTGTGTAGCCCGGCCATGAGGCCCGTGACGGCCATGACCTCGATCAGGGTGAAGCCCGCCCGCCGTCGCCGCCGTGGGATACCCAGCATGCCAGCACCTCCTTCGGGTTCCCCCAGTCGCATTCTAGCGCCCCGCCGGCGGCGCGTCAATGGAAAGGCCGAGTCTGGCCCCGGATCTTGGGGACCGTGGCCCGCCCTTCTGCATCGTCCTCG
>CAZDNN010000887.1:0-1678 GCA_964506385.1 uncultured Planctomycetota bacterium | reverse complement strand
CGCTCGCAGCTCGTAGCTCGCAGCTTCTGAGGCTTGCAGCTTCCCCGGCTTGTGCCTTGCGGCTTGGCTGAGGAACTGCCCGCCTTCCTGCCTTCCTGCTCTGGAGGCCTGCAAGGCCGCTATAGGATAGCCCAGGGCAAGCGGCGAGCGAAGCCGCGCCGCGACGCCCTGGGTACCGCGGCCCCCCACAGCACAAGCCCTGTAAGGGCGAAACAGCCTCGCGCCACCTGGGTGCCTTACGCCTACGCTGCATCCAGAGCCCCTCTATGCCTCAGGGAACTCCGACTGGCCCCAGGCCAGTCGTCTCTCCGAGTGTCTTATCTCCGATGGGTACTTGTCCAGGTTACGCTGAACCAGTACACTGCCATGCCGGCAAGACGTTGGGGACCGCCGATATGGCAGAGAGAGCCGTCTACAGGGTGCACGGGCTTGATTGCGCCGAGGAAGTCGCCGCGCTCAAGGAAGCTGTGTCGGCAGCCGATGGCGTTGTGGACCTGGAGTTCGATATCCTGAATGCGCGGATGGCCGTCACGTACGACCCTCACGCGGTGTCGCCGAACGACATCGTGGCTGCCGTGGCCAAGACGGGCATGCGGGCCGTTCCGTGGGAGGGGCGCACACAGGGGGAAGCGGAATCGTTCTGGGAGCAGCACGGTCGCCTGGTCATGGCTCTTGCCAGCGGCGCTCTGCTCCTTGCTGGATTCGTTGTCCACTGGGCGATGCACGCCAGCTTTCTCGATGCTTTGGGCGGCGGCCACGGCGAGGAGGAGCACGTCTTTCCCCTCGCTGTCATTGTGTTGTATGCAGGCGCGGTGACTGCGGGTGGATGGTACGTCGCGCCGAGGGCGTTGTCGGCAGCGAGGCGGTTGCGGCCCGACATGAACCTGCTGATGATTGTCGCGGTCATTGGCGCGGTCGCCATCGGCGAGTGGTTCGAGGCGGGGGCAGTGGCGTTCCTCTTCGCCGTGGCCCTGCTGCTGGAGCACTGGAGCGTGGGCCGCGCCCGGCGGGCGATCACGGCTCTCATGGACCTCTCGCCTGCCACCGCGCGATACGTGTGCCCAAGGGATGGGGACATCGTGGAATCGCCCGTCGAGCAGGTCCCTGTGGGTGCCACGGTCCTCGTTCGGCCCGGCGAGAAGATCCCACTCGATGGTGTGGTCACCAAGGGTGCCTCCTCGGTGAACCAGGCGCCGATCACCGGGGAGTCGAGCCCCGTGCCCAAAGGGGTCGGGGACGAGGTGTTCGCGGGCACGATCAACGGCGAGGGTGCCCTCGAGTTTGAGACGACGAAGCCTGCCAACGACACGACTCTGGCGCGCATCATCCACATGGTGGAGAGCGCGCGGAGCCGGCGGGCGCCCAGCGAACAGTGGGTGGACGGGTTCGCCCGCTACTACACGCCGGCGATGATGATGCTGGCATTGGCCGTCGCGGCGGTTCCGCCCCTGTTGCTGGCTGGCGCGTGGTCGGAATGGCTCTACCGCGGGCTGGTGATCCTGGTGATCGCGTGTCCCTGCGCTCTGGTCATCTCAACCCCAGTCAGCGTCGTGTCGGGCCTCACGGCCGCAGCGCGCAACGGCGTGCTCGTCAAGGGAGGGATGTATCTCGAAGCCGCGGGCCGGTTGCGCGCTCTTGCTTTGGACAAGACGGGGACACTGACGTACGGCCACCCCGA
>CAZDNN010000886.1:0-1686 GCA_964506385.1 uncultured Planctomycetota bacterium | reverse complement strand
CTCAGCCGCTCGTCGAGCACTACGGTGCTCATCGAGGGCGAGAGCGGCACGGGCAAGGAGCTGGTGGCGCAGGCCATCCACGCGACGAGCGCGCGGCGCGACAAGCCCTTCGTCGCCGTGAACTGCGCGGCGCTGACCGAGAGCCTGCTCGAGGCCGAGCTCTTCGGCTACGAGAAAGGCGCCTTCACCGGCGCCGCCGCGACGGGCAAGGCAGGCCTGTTCGAGGCGGCGAACGGCGGGACGATCTTTCTCGACGAGATCGGCGAGATGGGGTTCGACCTCCAGGCCAAGCTCTTGCGGGTGCTCGAGGACAGGCGGTTCCTCCGCGTCGGCGGCACCGAGAACGTGGAGGTCGACGTGCGGGTGATCGCCTCGACGAACCGCAATCTCCTCGAGCGAGTCCACGATGGCGCCTTCCGCCGGGACCTCTACTTCCGCCTGAAGGTCGTGACCATCACGACCCCGCCGCTGCGGGAGCGCCGGGAAGACATCCTGCTGCTGGCGAAGTACTTCCTCGACCTCTACGCCCGCCAGTTCGGCGCCGCCATTGAAGGCTTCACGGAGGAAGCCGAGAGGCTGCTGCGCAGCTACCCGTGGCCGGGGAACGTGCGGGAGCTGAAGAACGCGATCGAGAGCGCCGTGATCCTGGAGAGCGGCAACCGCATCTCCCACCGCACCCTCCAGCTCGACGCGGCACGCCTCCTCCACGCGCCGAGGCAGGCCGATGACGACGGGACCTTCCGCAGCTACCGCGACGGCGGCGACGAGGAGGAGGACCTGTCGATTGCGGCCATGGAGCGCCGGCACATCCTCCGCGTGCTCACCGAGACGATGTGGCAGCGCGGCCAGGCCGCCAGCCTCCTCGGCATCCACCGCACGACCCTGGCCAACAAGATTCGCGAGTACCGGCTCGCCGACGCATAGCCGGCGGCGGGAACGGAGTCCCCTCCACTGTTGGAGAGACACGCAATGGACGGCGAGCCCTCCAAGGACATCCCACGCGGCGCGAGGCCGCAGGCGCCCGAGAGCCTGCTGGGCGGGCTGGCCGTGCCCGCTGGCGACGCCGGCTCGGCGCCGCGTCGGCCGAAGCTCGTCCATCACGTCGAGGGTATCGTCGAGCCGTGGAGCCAGCGGCCCGATCTCGATGCGATCGTGCCCCAGGATCTCGCGGCGCCAGCTCCCGCGCGCGCCAAGGAGGACACCGAGTTCCTCCTCGCCGCGACGCAGGAGCTGCGCCAGAAGGCGGAGCTCGGCGAGATGGCCAGAGCGATCGTCACGGAGATCCGCCACCCCCTGGCCGGCATCGCGGCCACAGCCGAGGTGTTCCGCGACAGCTTCCACCCGAGCGACCCGCGGCGCGGCGGCCTCGACGCGCTGCTCGGCGAGGTCGAGCGCCTCGAAACCCTGACCCGCAATCTCGCCGACTACGCGCAGAGCCACACGCCCCGCCTGCTCGAGAGCGACGTGGCCGACGACGTGGGGCGGGTGACCCGCGCCGTGGCCGACCAGGCGAGGGCCGCCGGCGTCGAGCTCGTGGTCGGGGTGCCCGAGGTCTGCACGCCGGTTCTCATCGACTCCGAGCTCATCCAGCACGCCTTCCTCCACCTCGCGCGCAACGCCATCGAGGCGATGCCCCACGGCGGCGCGCTCTTCGTCAGAGTGCTCGAGCCGGACGTGGGCTCGGGG
>CAZDNN010000885.1:0-1690 GCA_964506385.1 uncultured Planctomycetota bacterium | reverse complement strand
CCGACATCAACTGGCTGGCTCGCGGCAACTGCGGCTCGGTCTATCCCGCGGCCAAGGACATGTATCTGTGGGAGATGATCAAGCGAGGGAACCGCGAGAAGCTCTCCCGCGAGGAGGTCCAGAAGGTCGTCGAGCGCGGCCGCAAGTACTTCGAGCCCTATGGCCCCGAGTACGTCGAGCGGTTCGAGCGACACGTGCCCCACAACCTGCTGTCGCGCCACGGCAAGAAGATGGTCTTCTACTACAACCGCGCGAGCTGCCAGCTCTTCCCCGAATTTCAAGCCTTCCAGGACGAGTGGTGCCTGACCGACTACCGCACCGTCGGCCCGGGCAACGGCATCGGCGAGATCAAGATCGTGCCCTCCGCCAGCTACATCGACCACGCGCTCTACTGGTATGGCAAGTCGTTTGAGACCGGCGGCAACCAGGGCGTCTACTGGGACAACATGTACCTCCGCGCCTCCTACAACACCGCGATGACCGCGGCCTACGAGCAGCCCGACGGCTCCATCATGCCCAGCAACGGCATCTGGGGCCTCCGCGAGCTGGTCAAGCGCACGTTCATCTACATGAACGAGCTGGGCATGCGGCCCATCACCATGGCCCACATGACCTCCACCGGCATCCTGCCGATCCTCAGCTTCTGCACGGTGCAGTACGACTGGGAGTGGAAGTACTCGCAGGGCGACGTCCAGTACCGCTTCCCCCGCGAGTACATCCAGCTCGTGAGCACGGGCGAGCTGGCGGGCGCGTGGCCCGTGCTGCTCGGCGACCACGGCAAGCTCGCCCGCGACGAGTGGACGCAGCGCACCTTTGCGGGCGTCTGCCTCGTCCACGAGCTCGACGGCTGGGGCGGCGGCAGGGCCTGGCAGACGTTCTTCAAGCACGTCCATCGCCTCGTCGAGACGCCCGGCCTCGAGGTCTACCGCTACTGGGACGACCGCCCCCAGCCCGTCCACACCGGCCACGCCGACCTGCCAGCTATCGTCTACGTGCTGCCGGGCAAGGAGGCGATCATCGGGGTGACCAGCTACGCCGAGCAGGACCTCGATGCGACAGTCCGCATCGACCCCACGCCCCTCGGCCTCGCCGCCGGCTATCGCGTCCTCGACGCCGAGACCGACCAGCCCGTGGTCTGTCAGCGCGACACGCTGAAGCTGACGATCAAGAAGCATGATGTCCGCGAGTTCCGCCTGCTGGCGAGGTAGGCCCACTCGCGACGGGCCTGCTCCGCAGGGAGCCCGAGCGGCGTCGAGCCGCCGCACTCCAAAGGCCCCGATGCCGGAGGCCGCCTGCGAGACGGGGGCTTGTATGGAGCGCGGAGGGCCGGCCATTCGTCGAAGGGGCCAGGCTTGAGCGTAGGCTTTTCATCAACGGGCCTTCGCGCCCTCCTCGCAGCCGTTCTTGTCGCCGCATGCACGGCCGGCTGTGCGCCGGCCGCCATCCCTCATCCATCCCCGCGCACGACCCCGGCCTACGAGCCAATCGTGGCGGCCGCCGGCCTGCCGCCATCCTTCGAGGATCGCCTGCTCTACTACAACGGCTTCGAGGGGGCTGAGGCGGAGGTGCGCGCCGAGCAGGTCGAGCCGAAAGGGAAGCTGGAGGTCGCGCCCGACGGCTTCCTCGGGAAGGGCGCGTTGACGGGCAAGCGGGGCTGGCTCCAGCTCAAGAGCGAGCACTTCTCGCCCCA
>CAZDNN010000884.1:0-1690 GCA_964506385.1 uncultured Planctomycetota bacterium | reverse complement strand
GCTAGCAGCCCATCGCGATGGCGCGCGCTTCTCTCGTGGCAGGGGCCTCACCCGCTCATCGCAGGTCCCGACGCCGGCGCTACAGCAGCTTCGTCGTGCCCGGGATGTAGACGGGGTATTGGCCGTCGGGGCCGGGCTTGGTGGGCGGGTCCATGTCCATGGTGCAGGCGTCGGGGGCAGGGGGGTAGAAGAAGTCGGAGTTGACGACCTCTGCCCACTTGACCTCCCGCCCGGTGTAGCAGGAGAGCTGGCCCATGATGGTGACGAGGGTGCTGTCGGCCATGTGGTAGGCGCTGCTGATGGGCTTCCCGCTGCGGATGGCGGCGAAGAGGGCACGGTGCTCCTCGTCGTAGGGGTTGCTGCGGGGGCCGGTGTAACGCCAGTTGGTCTCGCCCTCGATGCGGCCGGCCGTGATGTTGGCGCGGCCTTTGGTGCCGTAGACCATCGAGGAGTTCTTGTTGAAGCAGTGGTGGACGGTGCGGCAGAAGGCGTAGATGGTGGCGCCGCTGGCGAATTCGTAGACGACGCTGTGGTGGTCGAAGACGTTGCCGAAGATCTCGCCGAAGGAGCCGGAGCGGCCGCCGAGGCCGTGGCACTTCACGGGCATCTCGCCCTTGAGGGCCCAGAGGGAGCGGTCGATGTTGTGCACCAGGCTCTGTGGCACGTCGTCGCCGCTCAGCCAGGTGAAGTGGTACTGGTTGGAGCACTGGTACTGGACCTCGTTGAGGCCCGGCTTGCGCTGGTAGAGTCCGTAGGGGCCGCGGAGGAAGTTCTCCTCGATCGTCACGATATCGCCGATGGCGCCGTTGTGGATCTGCTCGACGGTGGCCTGGTAGGCGGGGTGGAAGCGGCTCTGGAGTCCTGAGACGATGCTGAGGCCCTTCTGCTTCGCGAGGTCGCAGGCGGTGCGGAGCATCTTGATGCCGGCGGGGTCGATGCCGTGGGGCTTCTCGACGAAGACGTGCTTCCCCGCCTGGATGGCGGCGAGCGCGTGGAAGGGGTGGAACTTGGCGGCGTTGGCGATGCAGACGGCATCTACATGCTCGAGGACCTTCTTGTAGCCGTCGAAGCCGTCGAAGCAGCGGTCGTCGGCGACGTCCACCTGGGCGGCGTACTTCTTCTTCAGATGGGCGCGGCGGGCGTGGACGCGGTCCATGAAGATATCGCAGATGGCGACGAGGCGGACGCCCTTATCCACATTCATCGCGTTCGCGGCCGCGCCGGTGCAGCGGCCGCCGGCGCCGATCATCCCGATCCTGATGATGTCGGTACCTGCGGCGTGGACGCCTGCCTGGATGGCCAGGGTGCCGAGTGCGGCGCCCGAGGCCATGGCCGTCGAGGCCTTCAGGAAGCTCCGCCGCGACGTGCCATTCTCCGAGCCGTTCCTGCTCTCGCTCATCACCGCCTCCGCGCTCTGTCTGCTCCCCTGGGGTTGCGGGCCGGCGCCGCCGCCAGCCACCGGCCGCCATCCTACTGCACGCCAGCCGTCCCACGCAAGCCGCCCTGTGACAATGTCCTGCGCCGCAATGGCGAAGGGGGCAAGTTCGGACAGCCCATTCCCGGCCAGGAGGCCCCCATCCATGAGAGCGGCGAGTCAGGCGGGCGAAGTGACCCGTCGGCTGCGTCAGGCGGGGCCCCCCGGCCATCCCCCTCCCTGCCTGTCGCCTGCGGCGGCAGACTGGCCGCCCCA
>CAZDNN010000883.1:0-1696 GCA_964506385.1 uncultured Planctomycetota bacterium | reverse complement strand
CGGCATCCCAGAGCCGGCCACGCTGGCCCTGCTCGGCCTCGGCGCGCTCGCCCTGTTGCGCCGCCGCCGCTGACCCACCCGCCCAGTGCGTACACGAACCGACGCCCTCGGGCCTCGATACCCGAGGGCGTCGTCACGTCTCAGGCCGGGGGCAGCCCGCACCTGTCACTCGAACCTCGAACCTCGACACCCGCCGCGGCTACGCGTCGTAGCCGAACTCCCAGCCCTTGCGCGGCCGCCGCTTGAGGAAGGCGTTGGCCGCCTCGCTGTTGGTGAACCGGCAGGTCTGGGTGTCGAAGATCAGCTTCTCGCCCGGGAAGCGCAGCGCCACCGTGCCCAGGAGCACGATCTCGGTGAGGCGGCTCGAATACGCAAAGTTCGAGCCGGGGGCCGGCGCGCTGGAGTCCTTGCAGGCCCTGAAGAAGTCACCGGAGTGGCCTGGCACCCGCGGGAGGCTCTTCTCGACCTTGGCGCTGCGCCTCAGCTCGTCGGGGTAGATCCGCGGGCTCTGGCAGTGGCTGCCAGACGACATGAGGCCCTTGGTGCCGTAGTAGTACGTGCCCTGGGTAATGATCTTGTCCTTCTCGCCGAGCTGCGGGGGCCGCGGCGGGAGGTGCTTGCCGCCGCCGTTCCACCAGGTCATCTCGATGGCCGGCAGGTCGCCGCGTGAGGCGAAGCGGTAGCGGATCCGTGCGGCCGGGCTGTAGCCTTCCTTCGTCACCCCGCCCTCCTCGGCGACCACGCCGATCTTCGGGGCCTCGTTGAGCCGCAGAGCCCACACCGCGCCGTCGATCGTGTGGCAGGCCATGTCCCCGATCGAGCCCGTCCCGAAGTCCAGCCACCCCCGCCACGAGAACGGGTGAAGGCCGTCGTGGTAGTCGCGGTAGGGGGCTGGGCCGAGCCAGGCCTCCCAGTTCAGCCCCTCCGGCACAGGCTTGCTCGGCGGGCGCGACTTGGCGCTGAAGCTGCGGTTGGAGACGCAGTGGAGCTTCTCGATCTTCCCGAGGATGCCGGCCCGGATGTACTCGACGATGCGTCGGATCGACTCGCTGGCGTGCCCCTGGTTGCCCATCTGGGTGGGGAGCTTCTTGGCGGCGGCGACCTCGCGGAGGCGGCGTGTCTCCCACAGGTCGTGAGTCAGCGGCTTTTCGCAGTAGACCCCCGCGCCCGCCTCGAGCGCGCGGATGGACGCCGGGAAGTGGTTGTGGTCGGGGGTGGCGACCCACACGGCGTCGAGGTCCTTGTGGTTGTCGAAGAGCTCGCGGTAGTCGGTATAGACCTTGAGCTCGGGGAACTGCTTCTTCGCGTTGTCGAGGTTCCTCCCCGCGCGCTTGTGGTCCACGTCGGCGACGGCCACGAGGTGCTCGCCCCGCGCCGCGCCCATCCCAGCGCCGCCCCGCCCGCCGGCGCCGATCACCGCCAGCTTCAGCTTGCCCTTCGTGTCCGCATGCACCACGGCCGGTGCGCCGAACACCCCGGCGGCCACCGCCGCCGACGCCCTCAGGAACTCGCGGCGACTTCTCCGTCTTGCCATCGCTCTCACTCCGCATCCACTCGGGGGACTCAGGCAGCCCCGGCGACTGCCAACAGGATGCCGATTCTACCCCTCCGGCTCCGCCAGCGCAAGCACGGGCGCGCACACGAGTCTGACCTCGGATGTTGGGGTTCCTTCTTCACTCGTCCTCGTCGTCGTCGT
>CAZDNN010000882.1:0-1725 GCA_964506385.1 uncultured Planctomycetota bacterium | reverse complement strand
GCCAGCATCCGGGGCCGGAGTCTACCCCGAGTCAGGGCTTGACCGAACCGCTTCGGTGGCGTATCGTCGGGGCGCGGAGGGGGTGCGCGTCAGGGGGTGATGGATGGCGACAGGGATGTCGTCGCGGGAGCGGATGCTGTGCGCGATCGACCGCGGCAGGCCAGACCATGTGCCGCTGGCGTTCATGATCTTCGCCGCGCTCGAGCGGCGGTGCACGAGCCCGCTGGAGTTCTTCGAGCGTCAGGTGGCGATGGGCCTGGACACGGTGGTCGATCTGTTCCGTCTCAACGCCGACGAGATGGGCGACTGCGGCGATGCCTACGGCCCGCCCGTGCGCTTCGGCTCGGAGGTCGAGGTCCGCGAGTGGCGCACGATGCCGGCCGATGAGCGCTATCCGCTGCTGCACAAGCACTATGTCACGCCCGACGGGACGCTGAGCTGTGTGGTGCGGCAGACCGACGACTGGCCCTATGGGGACCACGTGCCGTTCCTGGACGACTATGTGGAGGCCCGCGCGGTGGAGCCGCTGGTGACGGGCTTCGAGGATCTGGCGGCGCTGCGGCATCTGCTCGGGCCGCCGCGACGTCACGACCTCGAGCGCTGCCGCCAGCTCTGGGCCGAGGGCAGGCGGTTCGCCGAGCGCCACGGCCTGCTGACGGCGGGTGGCTGGGGCGTGGGTGCCGACGCGCTGGCGTGGCTGTGCGGGCTCGAGGCGTCGGTGATGATGGCGGTCGATCGCCCCGAGCTGCTCGACGCCATCCTCGACATCGTCAGCGAGTGGAACCACTGGCGGATGGAGACCGTGCTGGACGCCAGCCCTGACCTGTTCGTGCGGCGGGCCTGGTACGAGGGCACGGACTTCTGGTCGCCGGCGCTCTACCGCCGTTTCTTCCTGCCGCGTCTGGCCGCGGAGGTGCGTCTCGCGCACGAGGGCGGCGCGAAGTTCGCCTACATCCTCACGAGCGGCGCCATGGCTGTGCTCGACCAGATCGTGGAGGCGGGGGTGGACGTTCTCGTCGGGGTCGATCCCGTGCAGGGCAAGGGCACTGACATGGCGGCGATGAAGGAGCGGACGAGGGGGAAGCTGGCGCTCTGGGGCGGCGTGAACGGCTTTCTGACCGTCGAGCGTGGGACGCCCGAGGGCATCCGCGAGGCCGTGAAGCTGGCCCTCGACACCCTCGGCCGCGACGGCTTCATCCTGAGCCCTGTGGACAACGTCCGCGACATGTCGGAGGATGCGTGGATCAACGTGCGGGCGCTCGTCGAGGCGTGGCAGGAGATGCGGTGACGAGCCTTGGCCGATGATGCGTGATGCGTGAGAAGAGGAAGAAGCCGCGACGGGGGACGAGGAACGACTGAATGGCCGGACACGAGCAGGGCAACCGCCCGCGCGACTTCGGCGGGCAGCACCGCTGCTCCTCTCACGCATCACGCCCTCACGTCCTCGCATTCCGGCCTTGGGCTCAGGGCCCTTCGGGGCGTCCCTACCGCGGCGGGTCCATCTGCTCGTAGGGGGCCAGGTCGAAGGTCATGCCGTCGCGGGCGGCGACGACGGGGATGCCGGTCTGGTCGGCCATCCGCTCGGCCACGTCCCAGGGCCTGGCGCGAAGCATGTTCATCCCGAAGTGCGTGATGATGGCGACTCGCGGCGCGATCTCGCCGACGAGGCGGGTGGCGTCGGCCACGTCGAGGTGGAGGATCCGCTTCTTCCGCTCCGGGTCGATC
>CAZDNN010000881.1:0-1733 GCA_964506385.1 uncultured Planctomycetota bacterium | reverse complement strand
GGCCGGGGAAGGGCGCGGCGCCGGGCGCGGCAAGCGGCGGCTGGGACCCCAAGCCCAGCCTCCTGCTCATCACCATGCCCGTGCCCTCCGGCGCCTTCCAAAGCTGGAAACCCATCGCGTCGGCGGCCCGCTCCGACCGCATCTACGGCATGGGCTTCGTAGACCAGGTGTGGAGCGGGGTGAACCCCTGGGGCCCCGACGACCACTTCGCCACCGCCTTCATCGGCTACCTCGATATCAAGCGCGGCGGGAAGTACCGCATCTTCACGGCCTCCGACGAGGCCTCCTACGTGATCCTCAACGGCAAGGAGCTCGTTTCCTGGCCAGGCAAGCACACGGTGGACAAGGGGCGCCGCGCGCAGCACGGCGTGGACCTGACGCTCCCGCGTGGCCTGCACAGGATCGAGTACTACCACGCCGAGGAGGAGGGCATTCAGTTCATGGCCCTCGGCTGGAGCCGGCCCGGAGCGCCGAAGGACAAGCAGTTCGAGCCCATCCCCAAGAACGCCTTCGTCCACACCCCGACGGCCCGCGTCGGCCAGCCCCAGCGCCGCGCCGGCCGGCCCCTGGCCGCCGCTGCCTGGCAGCAGAGCGACCAGCTCCTCCACGGGCCATACCAGTTCACCCGCGTCGCCTTCTCCAGCCAGTGCCGGGGCATTCCCGCGGGCGGCAAAGTCCACTGGGACTACGGCGACGGCATCACCCACACGGGGAACGCCGACGACCACATCTACGTCGGCTTCGGCCCCTTCCCCGTCACCGTCACCGCCACCGACAAGGACGGCAAGCCGCTCGACCGCTACCAGGTCCTGATCCGCATCACCGAGATGCTGAAGAACTTCACGATCCTCGACGAGCGGGTCGTCAAGCAGTACGTCGATACCATCGTGCGGCAGGACTGCGCGGAGGTGTCGCGGCAGGCGATGGACGGCTACTGGCAACTCGTTGAGACCTCAGAGGACGTCGAGCGGGTGAAGGACTTCATCCTGACGTACGTCCGGCGGTTCGGGGTGGACAAGTCGATGTGGGAGGCGGCGGATCGCCTGGCCCTCTACTACTCGATCAAGGAGCCGAAGCGTGCGGTCGGCCTCTACGCGAAGCTGGCCAAGGCGGCGCCGACGCCGCTCGACGCGGCGCGCGCCCGCGCGGAGGAGATCGAGCTGATCCTCCACAAGCTCAAAGACCCCGAGGCCGCGATGCGGGTGGCGCAGTCGGTGCGCATGTCGGGCAGCGGGATGGAGCGGCGCGTCGCGGCCATAAAGATCGGCGACGTGCTTCGGGCGCAGGGCGACTTCGAGAAGGCCGAGGCCCAGTACCGCAGGGCCCAGGCCATCGCCTACGCGCAGATGGACCGCCGCGTCGTCGCCGTCCGCCAAGGCGGCTTCCTCGAGACGGCGCACGCCCACATCCAGCACGGCCATCTGCGGGCGGCGCGGGAGGCGCTCGTTCTGTGGGAGATGGAGTACCCCATCGGCAAGCTCAGCGGCGACCTCATCCTGATGACGGCCCGGTACTTCGACAAGATCGGGGAGCCCGAGCGAGGCCTCGCCGAGCTTGAGACCCTCGTGAAGATCAACCCCCTGAGCCCCTACCTGCCCGAGATCGAGTACTACATGGCCCGGGCCTACCACCGCATGGGGCAGGCCGCCAAGGCGCGGGACCTGCTCGACAAGGTGATGAGCGAGTATCCCAAGAGCCGCGCCGCCGAGAAGGCCCGCAGCGTCGGCTTCGCC
>CAZDNN010000880.1:0-1736 GCA_964506385.1 uncultured Planctomycetota bacterium | reverse complement strand
ATCACGCATCACGCATCACGCATCACGTATCACGCTTTCCCTGGTTCCTGGTAGGCGGCGAAGCGCGATGATCAAGGACGCGATCCAGAAGGCGGTGGACGGCACGGACCTGAGCCGTGAGGAGGCGGCGGGTGCGATGCGCGCGATCATGTCGGGCGAGTGCACGGACGCGCAGATCGCGGGTCTCATCGTGGCCCTGCGGATGAAGGGGGAGACGGTGGACGAGATCACCGCCTTCGCGGACGTGATGCGCGAGAAGGCCACCCCCATCCACACGCCCTCGGGCGATGTGCTCGACGTGGTGGGCACGGGCGGCGACGTCTCCCACACGTTCAACATCTCGACCGCTGCCGCACTCGTGGCCGCGGGGGCGGGCTGCTGCGTGGCGAAGCACGGCAACCGCTCGGTGTCGAGCTCCAGCGGCAGCGCCGACGTGCTGCGCGAGCTTGGGGTGAACATCGAGGCCGACGTGCAGACCGTCGAGCGCTGTCTGGCGGAGGTGGGGATCGGCTTCCTCTTTGCCCCGCTGCTCCACGGCGCGATGAAGCACGCCATCGGCCCGCGGCGCGAGATGGGCATCCGCACGGTCTTCAACATCCTTGGGCCGCTGACCAATCCCGCGCGGGCCACCCGCCAGCTCCTCGGCGTCTACGATCCGGCACTGCTCGAGCCGATCGCGCGGGCACTGGGCAACCTCGGGAGCGTGCGGAGCCTCGTCGTGCACGGTGGCGACGGCCTCGACGAGCTGACCACCACGACCGCCAGCCGCGTCGCCGAGCTGGCCGATGGCGAGGTCCGCATCTACACCATCCAGCCTGGGATGCTGGGCATCCCCCAGGCCAGGCCCGAGGACCTCACGGTGGGCAGCCCGGCCGAGAGCGCCGATGTCATCCGCAGCGTGCTGGGGGGCGAGCCTGGGCCCCCGCGCGACATCGTGGTGTTGAACGCCGCCGCGGCGCTCGTGGCGGGCGGAAAGGCGGAGGATCTAGGCCAGGGGATACGCCTTGCGGCGGAGAGCATCGACGGGGGTGCCGCGGCCAGCGCTCTTGAGAGGCTCGTGGCCGTCAGCAACCGGTAGCCGCCGGCAGGATATGGCGGACCGCGACGCCGCGGGCGGACGGTCACGGCTGGCCGGCGGCGGCGAGTGCCTTGTCGATATGAGCCTTGAGCCTGCCGGCGGGGGTGTAGCCGCCCCGGTAGAAGACGGTGCCGTCGCGGCCGACGACGAGGGTGACGGGGATGCTGCTCACGCCGTAGGCCGTCGCCGCCTTGCTGGTCGGGTCGAGGACGGTGGTGAAGGTGACACGATGCTTGGCGGCGTGGCGCTTGACGAGGGCCGCCGGCTCGCCGAGGTCCACGTCGATGACGGCCAGCTTCTCGCGGGGATAGGCGGCGCGGAGCCTGTTGAACTCGGCGATCTGGCGGGCGCACGGCCCGCACCACGTGGCGCCGAAGGTGAACACCGCGACCCGCCCGCCGATGACCTGCGACAGCCGCGTCATCTTCCCGTCCAGAGCCAGCACCGGGAAGTCAATGAGCGCGTCGCCTTGCCTCGGCCTCGGCCCTCCGCCAATGCAGCCTGTGCCTGCCACGGTGATGAGAACCGCCAGAGCGAGATGGGACGCCAGCCTCATGATGCCTGCCTCCTGCATTTCGGTCCCTGCTGCCGGTCCGTAGTGCTCTATATGGCTCGCCACGATTCTGAATCAAAGCTCCCAGGCACGCGGGGCGCCCGC
>CAZDNN010000879.1:0-1736 GCA_964506385.1 uncultured Planctomycetota bacterium | reverse complement strand
AGCCCAGACGTCTTATGTGGCAGGTCAAGGTTTGTTTCCTGTGTTCTGGGCTTCCTGCATCCAGGCGATCAGCGGGCTGCGGTGGCGGATGAGCGAGGCGAGGTAGAGACGTTCATCGTAGGGCCGGCGGTCGACCCACATGCGGTAGATGATCTTGAGCCACTTGGCTCCGAGCATGCGGAGGGCCTGGGCATGGGTCTTGCCGCGGGCCCGCGCACGGTCGTAGAAGGCCCGAGCCCACAGGCTCGATCGCAGGCTGGTGAAGGCGAACAGGAACATCGTGTTGCGGAAGTCCTTCTGGCAGGCCCAGCGGAACCTCGCTCCGCCGCTCCCGCCGCTGGCCTTGGTGATGGGGACGCTGCCGCTGAGGGCCTGGAGGGCGCCGGCGCCATCGTAACGGGAGCGGTCGGTGCCGACGTGGGTGAGCAGGCGCGGGGCGAGCTTCGGGCCGGCCCCGGGCAGCGAGGAGAACAGCACGGCGTCCTCGTGGTCGGCGTAGAGGGCCTCGATGCGCTGGCGGTAGTCCCGCAGGATGTGGGCCAGGGTGCGCAACTGCTTGGCGAGGGCGACGGCCTGGACGCTGCGGGCGGCGACGGTGGCCTCGTCGCTGGGCCATCGGGCTCCGGACGCGCGCGAGGCCAGGCGCTGCTTCCAGCACGGGCCGAGGCCGATGTGGTGTGCGGCGAGGAACTTGATGAGCTTGGCGTCGGTGGCCCTGCGGAGCGCCTCGGGGGTGGGGAAGGCGATGATGAAGTCGGCCGCGGTGAGGGTCGTGAAGTCGCTGAACCAGCCGAGGGCCTGCGGGTAGTACTGTTTGAGGCAGTCTTTGAGGCGATTGGCCAGTGCGGTGCGGTCGGCGATGAAGCCGCACTCGGCCCTGGCGAGCAGGCGCAGCTCGCGGGTGGTCGGGTCGTCGGGACGCCAGGGCCGCAGGGTGTCGTGGAACAGGCGCAGCCCGTTGGCCAGGGCGTCGGCGTCGGAGGGGTCGGCCTTGGCGGGGTCCACGGCCAGGCAGTCGCGCCAGGCCTTGCTGACCTTGGGGTTGACCGGGTAGACTGTGTGGGCGGCCTCGAGGAGCTTGTCGATCGCCAGGTGCTCGTTCCTCTCGATGGCGACGCCTGCGACGGGGCCTGCGTCGGCGAGGATGGCGACGAGCCGGTCGAGGCCTTCGGCCGAGTGCTCAATGCGATGGCGTGCCACGACGTGGCCTTGGGCATTGACGATAGAGAGGGCGTGGGCCTTGTCGCCCCAATCGATGCCCGCCCAGAGCGGATGCGACGGAATCACCATGACAGCTCCTTTCGACACACGGGGTGGAGGGACTGGGCGTCCAGGCGGGCCCTCACAGACGGGTCGGTCCTTATACAACGGCGCTCGCGGCGCGTCGTCTGATTGCGACTTAGCTGTGAGGGCATCGGCGGCGGAGGGTGTTCTGGGCTTGGTCCTCGAAGGACAGGGCAACCGGACCCTTCCGCCGCCGAGCCTGGAGCGCCGACACAACGGCGCGTCCATCCTAGCGGATCGAGCCGAGCGGAGGGAAGTCGCCGGTCGGCCCGCCGAGTTATCCACAGGCGTCGTGCCTGCCTTCCCCCAGGGCGGCACACCGCCTGTGGGTAACTCGGGCTGGCTAGTATAAGGGCGAAGCCCTGGGAGAAGCAGCGTCCACCCACACAAGCCCTGTAAGGGCGTACTAACCTACGGCATTGGTGGGGTGGTTAGTACGCCCTTTCAGGGCT
>CAZDNN010000878.1:0-1738 GCA_964506385.1 uncultured Planctomycetota bacterium | reverse complement strand
CAGCGAGAAGCCGCGGTTCGCGGGCGTCGTCATCCTCTCGGCATTCACTCAGGCGAGCATCGGCGGGCTCGGCGGGCGGAAGCTGTTCGTCGTCGCGGAGGACGATCGCCGCCTGCTCGCCCCGCTGCTGCGGACCTTCATCCAGGCGTCGGGGCCCAAGCGCTGCATGGTTTTCGCGCGGGGCGGCCACGGTCAGCAGCTCTTCAGGACCCACCGCGCCGAGCTGCTCGAGGAGATCCGCGCGTTCATCACCGCGCCGACGGAGGCTACCCAATAGCCGCCGTCGGGGCTTCCCGGCCAGCATCAGGTCCGGCGCCGCGCCGCTCAAGGACGGCGCCGGTAGACCCGCTCCCCGATCAGGGCCAGCAACGCGGGGATCTGGCGCACCGCCTCGCGGTCGTACGCCTGGATGTCGCCGGGGAGCTGGTCGTAGGGGACGAGGAACGGGGTGGTCTTGCGGTCGGGGTCCCGCGGGCCGGGCGTCCAGCCGGCGAGGAGGCGGCCGGCGTTCCAGCGGGCGTGCTCCATGCGGGCGAGGAGCTCGACCTCGCCGTCGGTGAAGGCCTCGACGGGCTCGCGGCCGGTCTCGGGCGGGGCGCTGGTGCAGCCGAGGGCGCGGAGCTTCACCGCGATGTGGTCGGCCTGCTGGCGGTTCGACTCCCGCAGATGCTCGGGCAGGCGGTCCCAGGACGCCACGGCAGGGTCGTCGGCCGACGCCCCTGCCGCCCTGCGCTGTGCGACGTAGCGCTCGTGGATGGCGCGGGCCAGCCGGTCGAGTGCCTCGCCGAGAAGCACGGCCCGGGTGCAGACGCGGCCGATCATGCCGAAGGCGTGGACCTGGCCGGCCCATGCCGCGGCGCTGCTCGACGCCTCGACGAGCTTCGCCAGCCCGGCGTCCTCGCCCATCCGCACGTAGATGGCCGCCCGAGCCTCGCCCAGCTCCGACAGCAGGCTCAGGGCGCACGACAGGCTTCGTGCGTCGTCGTCGAAGCACACCGCGACGCTCGTTACCGCCTCCGACTCGCCAGCCCAGCCCGCCACCGCTCGCGCGGTTTCGGGTTCATCACAATCACCCCGGACGAAGGCGATGTCGCACACCCGCTCGAACTGCGGGTAGCGACGGAGCAGGCGTCGCCGCCTGGCCTCCGCGTCGCGGTCCACCACGGTCAGACGCAGGCGCCGCCCGTTCGCGAAGTGCCCGATCCGCGCCGCCTGGAGCACCACGCTCTCCCCCATCTGCCCGAAGCCCATGACCACCAGATGCACCTGTCTCGGGTCGTCTCGAGCCACGATGGCGCCCTGGTCCAGCGGATGAGTGTCGAAGAGCAGCCGCGCGCTCAGCTCGTAGAGATTCACGATCCGCGCCTCGAGCGCGTCCCCGCTCTCGGTGAAGATCCGATGCGGGCGGAACAGCCCGCACAGCCCCAGGTCCACCACGTGGACACAGCACCGCACCGGCGCCGGGTGCGGTCCAGGCGCCGCACGCACCAGCTCGTCCACCTGCACGGCGACCTCGACGTTCGTCCCGTCGTCCCCGCACAACACCGCCACCGCACTCGCCCGCTCCACCCCGGCCTGATGCAGCAGCGCTGGGTCGGTGGCCCGCCCCACCAGGACGATGGCCCCCAGCTCCTCGGCCTGCCGCACCGCGTCATTCGCCCCGTCTGCCTCGATCGCCACCACGCGGTCCCCGCCGGCCAGCAGGTCGCTGACGAGCCATCTGCCCATCCCCCCGAGG
>CAZDNN010000877.1:0-1740 GCA_964506385.1 uncultured Planctomycetota bacterium | reverse complement strand
GCCCGCAAAGCCGCTCGATCCCATAAGGTGTGCCCAGCCCGAGTTTTCCTCGGCCCCACATGCGCTGGGAGATCCTACCGGACAACGAACGGCGGCTCGTCCCTGAGCTGGTCGGCGAGGGCCTTGACCCGATCGATCTGCTCGCCGTCGCCCAAGCAGGCGAGCCACACGGCGCCCTCGGCGCCCCCGACGCCGCCGGCGCCGATCGCCACGGCCGCGACGCCGCAGAGCACGTCGAGCGCCTCGATCTCGGTGAAGACATCGCCGTGCACAGGCCACAGCGACGGGCCGGGACCGCCCAACTCGACGAGGATCTCCGCCGCGCCGGCGATGTCGAAGGGCACTTCCTTCTCCAGCCCCACGGGCACGAGCAGGCGGATCCTGCGGGCCACGAGCGTCCCGAGCACCGTGCCAAGGGTGCCGCCGGTAGGGTGGCCGACCAGCACGCCGGCGAGCCCAGCCTCGTAGTTCAGCGCGTTCGCGCCCTTGATGAAGATGTCGCCCGACCGCATGTCGGCGACGGCGTCCGTCGCGCTCACGCCCTCCACTGGCTCGCCCTTGACAAGCACAACGTCTGGCAGATCGCTCGAGAGGCCCGCATCGGAGCGCGATACGCCGCGCGGCAGCACTTGCCCCGTGACGTAGTGCCGCCTCTCGATGGGCTCGCCAAGGATCTCCTCGACGACGTAGCTGTTGGTGCCGCCCTTCGCGATGGCTATCGTGCCCCCGCTGAGCGCCTTCTGGACGGGCTCGTAGCTCGCCAGGCCCTTGGCGATGAGCCGCTTCGACTGAGCCACGGTCAGGACGAGATCAGTGCGCATCCACCAGGCCTCCAATGGCTTCAACGGCGATCGCCTCCCCGCTCGACAGTGATTGTAGAAGAAGCTGACGCCCTGCGCAACGAGAGAACGCGGCCGGCGGGTTGACGTTGCGCGTTGGCCACGCCTTGACGGACTGTGGGCGCTGCTGTAGGATAGGATCAAAGGAGCAGGGCCATGCATGTCCCCGTCAGCCCTCCCCCGCCGGTTCGTGCTCTGGCCGTTCGTAGCTCACGCGCGGGGTTCACCCTCATCGAGCTGCTCATCGTCGTCGGCATCATCGGCATCCTGATGGCGTTGATCATCCCCACGACCCGCGCCATCCGCGAGACGGCGCGCCGCACGAAGTGCACCCACAACCTCCACGGCATCTACCAAGCGATGCTGGACTACACCGAGGACTACCGCGGCCTCCTCCCCAACTGCACCGTCCTCAACTTCCCCCCCACATACCCCCGCCAGCTCCACAACCTCCTCCGCCCCTATCTCGAGGAAGCCGACCCCTATGACTTCACCAAGAACGTCCAGGTCTTCATCTGCCCCAGCGCGGACAACATCAACGAGGACCTGCTCACGCGGTTCGGCTCCACCTACCAGGTCCGAGGCCCGGAGTTCACCAGGAACAAGTTCCCCTTCAGCGGCCAGCCCGTTGACTACTATCCCAACCCCGGAGAGCTCGGCCTGATCCGCGACGCCCGCGGCTGGCACCGCCTCAATCCCCACGGCTCGTGGACCCTCGCCACCACCATGGGCCAGCAGGTGCTCTTCCTCGACGGCCACGTCCAGTACTTCGGCGATGTCGATCGTCACGCCGGCGGCATCTGGTAGAGTCTCCCAGCGCAACAGGCGCGCATCTTGCGCGCCTGTTGGGCCGAGGTCAAGGCGCGAGATCGCAGGCGAATCGGTGGATTCGTCGAGATCT
>CAZDNN010000876.1:0-1763 GCA_964506385.1 uncultured Planctomycetota bacterium | reverse complement strand
CGCCGGCCGCCTCGCGGAGGGCCTCCATCCGCCGCAGGTCGTCGGCTGGGCTCAGCAGCCCGATCTTGGCCTTGATCGCCGTGAAGCCGAGGGCGAGGAGCCGCTGCGCCTCCTCGCGGACGAAGGCGAGCTGGCTCGGCACGTCCTCGGGGTCCGCGCCGCGGTAGTAGAGGCCCGTGGCGTAGCGGCGCACGCGGTCGCGGAAGGCGCCGCCCAGGAGCGCGTGGACGGGCTTGCCCGCCGCCTTCCCCCGGATGTCCCACAGCGCGATGTCGATGGCACTGAGTGCGTCGATGGGGGTGGACTTCCTGCCCCAGTCGCGGCTGAGCGCGTAGAGCTCCTCCCACAGCGGCCCCGTCGCCAGCGGGTCGCGGCCCAACAGGCGCGGCGCGAAGGCCTCCCGCACGCACGCCGCCACGGGGGCCACCGGCATCGACACCCCGCCCTCACCCCAGCCGACGAGCCCGTCGGACGTCGCGATCCGCACCAGCAGGCTCTGCCGCTCGCCGCAGGGCACTTGCGAGTACCAGAACCGCTCCGCCCCCAGCGGCGCCTTCAGCACGAATGTCTCGACGCGGTCAATGGTCACGAGCCGTCCTTGCTAGAGGGCCTGTCTCTGCCCTACAATCGCGAGACCAGTGTAGCCGCAGATGCGAAGGCTGTCCAATGGAACCCGACGCGCTGATCGCGAAGCATCGCCACCTGCCCGACCTGCACGTGACGCGCATCCTCGGCGCCTGGGTGGTCGTCGCAGGCGGCGAGGTGGTCGAGGTGGACCGCAGCGGCGCGCTCCAGTGCTGCCCCCTCCAGTCGCTGCTCACCGACGCCGACATCGAGGACTACGCGCGGGAGAAGATCGCCGAGCTCAAGCAGTTCACCGCCGACCGCGAGGTCTGGCGCGAGACCCTCGGCGTGCCGTTCGGCGCGAGCGAGATGATGATGTTCGCCCTCCGCAAGGGCGTGCTCGACGCAGCCGTCACGGCCTGCGACGGCGCGGGGACGGTGGTGGCGACGGTGCCCGAGGTCGTCCAGGGCATCGGCGCGCGGATGAACGGGCTGTTCTTCACCAGCCCAATCCCGGCGGTGCAGGCGAAGCTCCGCGAGAGCGGCTGCATCGTGTTCGACGACGCTCGGCTCGACCAGCTCGCGGGGCTCCGCGCCGCCATAGCCGCGGGCCATCGCCGCATTGCAGTGACCGTGAACGGCCGCCTCGGCGAGCGGCTGGCCGACGTCCGCAGGATCGAAGGGGAGGCCGGCGTCGAGGTCACCCTCGCCGTCGTCTGCACGACCGGCGTCAGCGACGAGCGCGCCGATGAGATCGTCGCGACCGCCGACATCGCCTGGACCTGTGCCTCGCGTGCGATGCGGGAGAAGAGCGCCGGCGCGCGCCTCCAGGTCACCCAGGGCATCCCCGTCTTCGTCTACACCGACCGCGGCCTCGGCTTCCTCGCCGCCTACTCCGACGACGCCGGCGCCGCGCTCCTCCGCGGCCTCGGCCCGGCAAGGCACTACCTGCTCGCCGCCGGCGGCCGTGGCCCGCGTCTGCGCCTCGGCGAGTCCCGCCTCGCGCTCTGCGAGTCTCCCCTCCCCGTCCGCTCGCGCAACGAGCCGTGGCCTCTGCGATAGCCGCCCGCGCAGGCCGCCATGTCGTGGCGCGAAAAGTGAAGGGCCGGCGCGGACCGGGTATCCGGAGACCTGACGTCTCGGTTTCCCAAGTGCTTACGGCGAAAAGCCGTCCTCTGGTGCCCCGTCACGCCTTCAGG
>CAZDNN010000875.1:0-1775 GCA_964506385.1 uncultured Planctomycetota bacterium | reverse complement strand
AGGGGCCGGCGGGGTCTGGGACGTCATCGAAGAGCTCTCCCTGTGACAGTCGCTTGCAGGCGATCTCGAAGTACTCAGGGTCGGTCTCTGCGGCGAAGCAACGCCTGCCCATCCGCAGGCAGGCGGCGGCGATGGTGCATAGCCCGCCAAAGGGCTCCCATACCACGTCGCCCCGCTCGGTCGATATCTCCAGCATGAGCTCGATCAGGCGCAGCGGCTTCTGATTCAGATGCACACACTTGCTCCGCCGCTTGAGCCTTTCCTCCCCGCGCACGGCTGGCTCGCGCCACACGTTGGTCTCCCCGACGGGGCAGAAGAACTTGGCGCGCATCTTCGCCCATTCGTCTCCTGTGAGGGGCCGCACGCCGTCGATGGAGAAGTACGGCCTGCCGGCCGGATCCCCGTGCTGGTTCGCATAGGCGACAAACTGAGCGAATGCCTCCACGGGAGGGAAGTACCACATGTGGTCGGCCGTGAAGTACTTGCGTGTGGCGGCGTTCTTCACCCCGCACGCATCGTTGGTGGCCGATAGGGGAAGGCCCGTCCGCAGCCACTCGTACCGCAGCCACTCCTGCATCGACATCTCAGAGCCGTCCGCCCGGAAGGTGGCGTCCTTGGTGTACTGGACGCAGACCTCGGTGGTCACGGGGAGCTTGCGGAGGGTCTGAGTGTTGGAGTTGCCGGCGATGTGGCCGATGCCCTTGTCCCAGATGTGGCAGCAGCGGTAGGTCCACCCAGACGACTCGATCAAGGGATGCACCGTCGCCCAGCCCAGCTCCGAGTTCCAGAACCACAGTGTTGTCTGGGGCGTGGCGTATCGCGACCACGCCTCGATATGGGGGCGGTACCATTCCGCCAGGCCTTCGGGCGTGGGTGGGTCCCCGGGGAACCCCCCGAGACCGTACGCACCGTCGGACACGATCGCGATCGGCGCGGGCCAGGCCCGACAGGCACTGACCGAATCAGCGTGCTGGATCTGGACGGTGCCCTTGCGGAAGACGGAACCAGGCTTGTGGCCGGACCCATTCGCCTGTCTGCGCCGTCTGTGGCCCTTCGGGCGGTCGCGAGTGGTCGGGGTGGACATGCTTCGCTGCCTCCGTTGCGTATTGTAGTCGTCCGGCAGATCGTGTCAATGCGCACTTCCTGGCTCTTGACTCTGGCACGTCGCCGGCTAGAATCGGCGCCGTTGTCGCGGACGCCACTACATCTGGGGTCAGGAGAAGGGCAGGATGGCCAAGCTCAAGGTCGGGTTCATCGGCACGGGCAGGATCCCGGAGCGGCGCGGGCCGATGGGCTATGCGATGGCCTATCAGCACGCCGACGCCTATGCGAAGCTCGATACCGTCGAGATGGTGGCCGCCGCCGATATCGTCGAGGACCACGCGCGGGCCTTCGCCGACCAGTACGGCTTCGAGCGCGTCTACACCGATTACCACGAGATGCTCGCCGCCGAAGAGCTCGATCTCGTGAGCATCTGCACCTGGCCGAAGCTCCACGCCGAGATGGCCATCGCCTGCTGCCAGGCGGGGGTGCGCGCCGTCCACTGCGAGAAGCCCATGGACCTGACCTACGGCGCCTCGCGGAGGATGCTCCAGGTCGCCGACCAGTTCGGCGTCGCCCTCACGTTCAACCACCAGCGCCGCTACGGCAAGCCCTTCCGCAAGGCCAAGGAGCTGCTCGACGCAGGCACCATCGGCGACCTGCTGCGGATGGAGGCCTGCATCGGCGACCTCTACGACGGCGGCACCCACTGGGTGGACATGCTCAACTACTTC
>CAZDNN010000874.1:0-1809 GCA_964506385.1 uncultured Planctomycetota bacterium | reverse complement strand
GGCCTTGCAGCGCCGCGAGCTTCCTGGCAGAATGCTGCACGAACACGGGACCGGGCGTCTCTGAGCAAGGAGCAAGACATGCGGACGATGCTGGCTGTGGTGTGCGCCGTGGCGTTGCTGGGGCTGAGCGCGGCTGGGGCGGCCGATGCAGAGTGGCCCTGCTGGCGCGGGCCGAACCACGACGGCAAATCGCCCGACACGGGTCTGCTCAAGAAGTGGCCCGCGGGCGGGCCGAAGAAGCTGTGGCAGGCCGATGACATCGGCCACGGCTTCTCCACCGTCGCGGTCGTCGGCGGCCGCATCTACACCACGGGCGATGCCGGTGGCCGCGTGACGATTGAGACCCGGGGCCGCAGGCGTCGGGAGAGGGTCGTCGGGGGCCGCCTCACCCTCTTCTGCTTCGACATGGACGGCAAGCTCCAGTGGAAGCAGGAGATTGACGAGGCCTGGACTCGCAGCCACCCCGGCTCCCGCTCCACCCCGACCATCGACGGCGACCGCCTCTACCTGCTCTCGGGCAACGGTGTCATCGCCTGCCGCAACGCGAAGACCGGCGCAGAGGTCTGGACTAAGCACACCCGCGACTTCGGCGGCCGCAGCGGCGGATGGGGCTACGCTGAGTCGATCCTCATCCTCGGCAAGCTCGCGCTCGTGAAGCCCGGCGGCGACAAGTTCATCGTCGCCCTCGACAAGGCGACGGGCGATGTCGTGTGGACCAGCTCCGGCTTCCGCGCCGGCCCCGAATATAGCTCGTGCCTGCCCTTCACCTACGAGGGCCAGCTCTGCATCGCCACGGGCAGCCGCAGCGGCATCGTGTGCGTGGATGCCAAGACGGGCGAGAAGCTCTGGTCCAACCCCTGGTGCACGAACAACACGGCCAACTGCCCCGACCCCGCGGTCGCCGACGGCTACGTCTTCTGGGCCAACGGCTACGGCAAGGGCGGCATCTGCATGAAGCTGAAGATCGAGGGTGGGAAGGTCGCCGCCGACCAGGCCTGGACCACGCGGGACATGGTCTGCCACCACGGCGGCTACATCATCCACGAGGGCTACATCTATGGCAACAACGGCGGCGGCTGGGCGTGCCTCGACCTGAAGACTGGCGAGAAGAAGTGGTACGACCGCGGCGTCGGCAAAGGCTCCCTGTGCTTCGCGGATGGGATGCTCTACCTGTTCGGCGAGAGCGGCGGCAAGGCAGGGCTGGCCGCCTGCTCACCCGACGGCTTCGAGATGAAGGGCACGTTCCGCGTCGAGGGCCGCGGCCCCAGTTGGGCGCACCCGGTCGTCATCGGCGGCCGCCTCTACCTGCGGTACGACACGCACCTCTACTGCTTCGACGTCAAGGCGCGCTAGACACGCTCAGAGCGTCCCGCAGGCGTCCTGGCAGGTCTGGTGGCACCGCCCCAGGCCGGCCCACGGACCCGCTGGTACGAGGCGGCGGATGAGGGCGCAGGCGGGCTTCAATGGCCCCTTCCAGGTCGAGACGCCCTCCTCCGGCTCCTGGCCAGGGGCTCCTGCCACCAAGGCCCCCAGAGGACTTTCACCTCCTGGCCCACACGCCATGGCCTGGCGCACCTTGAGAGGAGCCGCCGTCCCGATAGTGGAACGGCGGCTCCGTGAGGTCGGCGCCCAGCAGGGAGCTGCTCGGCTCAAGCCGGGGTTTCGTCGGCCGCGGGCTCCTCAGCCGGTGCGGTCGCAGCAGGCATCTCGAGGGTCCGGCTTTCCAGCCCGATCTTCGCAAGGACCAGGTAGAGCACGAACCCGACGATGAAGGCCGCCACGGGCGGACAGGGCACCTTGCCAGCGAGC
>CAZDNN010000873.1:0-1827 GCA_964506385.1 uncultured Planctomycetota bacterium | reverse complement strand
GGTGGCCATAAAGCGATAAATCCTGGGGGTTTGGGGGCAAAGCCCCCAAGGCTCTGCTCCGTCCTCTCGCGGCCTTGCTTACACCCCGGCTGGGCCTGATCTGCCGTGACTGAGCCATCGCGTCCCTCGGTGGCGAGTCGAAGTAGCGTTGTAGTGCTAGCCCGCCCCGGCCCGACGCCACGCGGCGCGCCTGCGCCCACTTCAGCGGTGGCTGGAAGACGTCGGAGGGCTCGCCGCGGCAAGGAGGCGGGCAAGGAATCGACATCCGGCCTTGACACGGGCGGCGCCGGGGAGTACCGGAGAAGATCGAGCACTGAGGGGCCCATAGTCAGGAGAGGCTGTCATGAGGACGTGGGTGGCAGTGGTGTTCGGGGTCGCTGTGGCCTTGGCCCAGGTCGCCAGAGCGCAGGAGGACCGCAAGGGCCAGAGACAGGGCGCCAGGGGCGGCAACCGCCTGCTCGCGATGCTCGATAAGGACGGCGACGGGGCGGTGAGCCGCGAGGAGTACAAGGGCACCGACGCCGTGTTCGCCAGGCTCGACGCCGACGGCGACGGCACCTTGAGCGGCGAGGAGGCCGCCAGGTCCGCACGCTACATGATGCTCATCATGTGGGACCTGGTGGACCGCGAGGCGCTCTTCAAGGCACTGGACACGAATGCCGACGGGAGCATCTCCGCGGAAGAGATGAAGGCAGCGCCGCTCGCCGAGATCATGGCGAAGGCCATGATGGGCGCCCGCGCCCAGCTCGCCGGCGGTGGCGGTCAGGCGGCCGGGTGGGTCCAGCGGCTCGACAAGGACGGGGACGGGAAGCTCTCGCGCGAGGAGTTCCCCGAGCAGCGCCGCGACATGTTCGACAGGCTCGACAGGAATCAGGACGGCTTCGTCGATGCCGACGAGATGCCGAAGGCCCGCGGCGGCCAGCCCGGGGCCGGCGGGAGGGGCGGCATCGTCGGGCGGTTCGACAAGAACGGCGACGGGAAGGTCTCCCGCGACGAGTTCCCCCAGGACAAGATCCAGGCCTTCGACCGCTTCGACAAGAACGGTGACGGCGCCATCACCGCCGACGAGATCGGCGGCAAGCCGCGCGGGGGGCGCGAGGGAAAGCCGGACAACTTCTGAGCCGCGCCCGCGCGATCGGCGGGCCGAGGGCGCAGGCAATGGCGCGAGGCGCCTCGGCGGCGGGTCTGCGCTGCCTCCTGTCGGGAGCTGCCGCGATGGCAACGGGCTGGCGGGCAGATCACGCGTCGGGCGGCGGCGCGGGTGGGCCGTCGGCGAAGGTGGGCTGGCAGTAGTCGAGGAGGAGGGCGAGCTCGGCGCGCAGGTCCTTGCGGTGTATGATGCGGTCGAGGAAGCCGTGCTCGAGCATGAACTCGGCGGTCTGGAAGCCGTCGGGCAGCTCGGTGTTGAGGGTCTGGGCGATGACGCGGGCGCCGGTGAAGCCGATCATGGCCTTGGGCTCGGCCACGATGATGTCGCCGAGTGAGGCGAAGCTGGCCATGACGCCGGCGTAGGTGGGATTGGTGAGGACGGTGATGTAGAGGCCGCCCTGGTCGCGGTAGCGGCGGGCCGCGGCGCTCGTCTTGATCATCTGCATGAGTGACAGGCAGCCCTCCTGCATCCTGGCGCCGCCCGAGGCGGTGAACAGGACGCAGGGCAGGCGCAGCTCGTAGGCATGCTCGAAGGCCCGCGTGATCTTCTCGCCGACCACCGAGCCCATCGAGGCCATTATGAAGTTCGAGTCCATGATGCCGAAAAACGCCTCTCGCCCCTCGATCGCGCCGCGGCCGATGACCACGGCGTCGTGCAGGCCGGTCTTCTGCTGGTAG
>CAZDNN010000872.1:0-1841 GCA_964506385.1 uncultured Planctomycetota bacterium | reverse complement strand
GATCTGGCTGCGCCACCGCTGGGTCGAGCACGTGCTCGGCGAGACATGCTGGGAGGAGTTCGACCGCGAGCGCTTCGGCCGCCTGCGCTCCCTGTTTGCCGCGACGCCCGGCCTCCTGGATGAGGTGATCGCGCAGGTGCGCCAGGGCGCGGAGAACATCGACGTCGTGTGCTGGGCCGCCGCCGAGCGCCGCGACATGGATGTCGTGGTTCGGATACTCGCCGAGCTGCGCCTCAACGAGATCCGCTGCACCCGTGCCTGCTTCGCCTTCGCGCAGTTCCGACCGTAGGAGCCGCCATGTCGATGCTCATCGACCGCTTCCTCGGCTACCTGGAGACCGAGCGCGGCTGCTCGTCGGAGACGCTGCGCGCCTATGCGGGCGACCTGATGCGCTTCGCCCTCTTCGCGGCGCCCGACGCGGATGACTTCGACCCCACAGGCGTCTCGATCATGCAGCTTCGCCACTACCTGGCCCACCTGCGTCAGTCAGGCGCCGCGCGCACGACCATCGCCCGCAAGGTCGCTTCCCTGCGCTCGTTCTACCGCTTCCTCATACGTGAGGGCATCGTCAGCGACAACCCCGCTGCGGACCTCACGGTCCCGCGCCTCGAGAAGCGCCTGCCCACGTTCCTCGACGAGGATCAGGTCGCGCGCCTGCTCGGAGCCCCAGACCCCGCGGAGCCCGCCGGCCGCCGCGACCGTGCCATCCTCGAGATGCTCTACAGCACAGGCGTCCGCATCAGCGAACTCGCCGCCCTGAGCCTCGAAGACGTGGACCTCATCGGCGAGGTCGCTCAGGTCAAGGGCAAGGGCAAGAAGGAGCGGCTCGTGCCGCTCGGCGAGCCGGCCGTCCAGGCACTGCGCGACTATCTCGAGGTGCGCACCCGCGTGGCACAGCGGCGGCGGACCAACCGCCGCGCCCTGTTCGTCAACAAGGCCGGCGGCCGCCTCTCCGACCGCGGCATCCGCCGCATCTTCCACAAGTACGCCAGGAGGGTCGGCCTCCCCGACAAGGTCAGCCCTCACACCCTCCGCCACAGCTTCGCCACACACATGCTCAACCGCGGCGCCGACCTCCGCAGCGTCCAGGAGCTGCTCGGCCACGCCAGCATCGCCAGCACACAAATCTACGCCCACGTCACCACCGAGAAGCTCCGCAAGATCTACAACCAGACCCACCCCCGCGCCTGACGCGGAACACCCCGCACGCCAGAGTGGAATCGTCGGATTGGGCAGGAGAGTGCCGCGCCTCAGGGCTGCTGCATGGCGATCGCCTGGCGCGGGCAGGCAGCGACGCACCGGCCGCAGCCGGTGCAGGCAAAGGGATCGACCTCCGCGAGCATGAGAACACTAATGGCGTCGGCAGGACAGGCCTCCGCGCAATCGCCGCAGCCATCGCAGCGCGGAGCGTAGACGGCGGCCACCATCCCCGGGAAAGCCGACTCGCGCGACGGCTGTCCCGGCTGGGCCGGCGATGTCTCCTCGGCGGGCATGGTGTCGGCAGCGTCGCCCTCGTCGTTGCGTGTCATGGGGTATCCTCTCGGTACGGCGAGAGCCGCGCGGGGCTTGCCCGACGCAGGCTCCAGGTCCTGTTCGCGGCCCCCTGCCGCCTCAGGCGGCGGGGGCTCGGGGGCATTTGCCCTCCTGCGGGATCGTATCAAGTCGCTCGGTGTCCTGTCAAAGGGCCGCGGCGGACGGGAAGCCAGGATTCAGGCGACTTCCCGCCCCTAGCAGTCCGTGGCAGAAGTCCTTCGCAGGGGGAAGCGAGCGATTCGGCCTGTCGGGACCGTGCGCAGAGCGTCGTGCCCAGTGCGCTCGCTCTCGTCGCGGGCAAGGACGCA
>CAZDNN010000871.1:0-1842 GCA_964506385.1 uncultured Planctomycetota bacterium | reverse complement strand
GCCGAGTGGCGGGTGGTCGGCGGCGGGCCGGTGAAGTATCCCGAGGAGTATCGCGTGGCAGGGGGTTTGGAGTCTCGCCCTTCAGTGCGAAGTGGGGTGTCCGAGCGCGGGCCGAGCTGCGGACGGGACGGAGCCACGGTGCCGGGAGGCGGACGCGGCTATCGCGCTCCGGGTTCAGGCGGCCGCCTACGGGACGAACTGGACATCAGCCACCCAGAGGGTGCCCTTGGCCTGGGTCTCGGCCGCGGTGCCGTGGAGGCCGATGGCGACGGAGCCGACGTCGTTGAGGTCGAGGCGGCTGTTCTCGTCCTTCGACCAGTCGCCGCGCTGGAAGCTCGCGAGGGGGATCGTGACCGTCTTCCAGTCGGCGGCGGCCGGCGGTGCGGGGTCGGCGTAGTACTGGGTGCCGTCACGCTCGATGAGCATGACGAGCAGGCCGTCGATGCCTTTGGGCAGCGTGGCCTTGTAGGTGAAGCGGAGGGCCTTGTAGCCCTCGAGCTCGGCCTCGCCGAGCGGCGTGCTGGGCACGACGTACATGTGGCGTCCGCCGGGGAAGGCGTAGTCGAGGCGCGTGCATGGCTTGCCGCCCGGCCCCTCGGCCGGCGTCGAGATCTTGGCCGTGGCCGCGGGGTCCTTCGAGACGCCCCACTGGCCGGGGCTGCCGTCGGTGACGATGAGGGGCTTGGTGGGGCGGTAGGGCTGGTCGGTGAGGACGGCGCCGCGGAGGTCGATGGTGCCCTCGCAGGAGCCGTCGAGGGCGAAGGCGAGCCAGAGGCGCTGGACCTGGGGCCACTGCATCTCGTCGTCGGCGTCGTGGGCGAAGGCGGCGCGGCTGAACTGCGCGAGGGGCAGGCGCGTCTCGGCGACCTCGATTCCGCTGGCGGCCATGGGAGTCGGGCTGACGCGATACCAGGCGCCGCCGTCCTTCTCGAACGCCACGAGCGCGAGGCGCGGCGCCTCGCCCCGCGCCATCGTCAGGGTGTAGCGGACGGCCAGGGCCTTGACCTCGCCCGGCGCCTTGGCGAGGGGCGCCTCGAGGGCGAGCAGGCGGCGCTCGGCGGCCTGCTTCGCGAAGTGGAGGGCGGACTCGGCTGTCTTCGATACCTGAATGCCCGGGAGCTTGACCAGGCGCAGCCGGCCGAAGGGCACGGCCCTGGCGGCCGCGGCGAGATCGGTCGCCAGCAGGCCGATCAGGGCACATGCGAGGGCGGCGATGGGGCGTCGCATGGGTCACTCCTTCACGGTGGAATTCGTCAGCTCGATGTTGTCGAGGTAGTAGGCCGTGCGGGCGGTGGCCGTGCTGCTCCAGCCGAGCCACTCCAGCGTCTTCCAGCCCTTGCTGTGGACGGGGAGCTTCTCGAAGTGCTTCGGCTCCTGGCCGGGGAGCGTGAGGGCGAGGTCCCACGTGCCCGTGGCCTTGCTGCCGAGGCCGGCGGTGATCTCGACGTGGAGCCACTGGCCGACGGGCAGGTCGAGCGTCTCCCTGTGGTTCACCAGCAGCTTGCCATGGCGGACGGCGATGGTGGGGCCGACGCGGTAGGGGCGATGGCTGTCGCGCCACTCGTGGTACATGCGGGTGGTCTTCTCGATGCGGATGTCGAAGGCGCAGCGGGCGATGCCGTCGGTGTGCCTGGGCGAGAAGAAGAAGTGGGGGTTGTAGTCGTGCTGGAGCCCTGGGGCGTCGGCGATCTCGAGGCACTTCGTGCCGTGGGCGGCGAGCTTGTCGGTGACGGCGATGAGGTCGCCCTTCTTCTCGGTGTAGACGCGGGCGTCGGGCGGCTGGGCGCCGTTGGGCAGCAGCTCGAAGCCCTCGCGGATGGTGAGCGGCGGCGGAGGCGGGGG
>CAZDNN010000870.1:0-1845 GCA_964506385.1 uncultured Planctomycetota bacterium | reverse complement strand
GCAGGTCGCCGGAGTCAAGTCGCTGACAGGCTTGACACGGCGGGCCTGGGCGGCTATACAGAGCGCATCGATGGCGCCGGCGCAAAGGAGGACGGCCATGGCCGAGAAGCTGAAGGTGGGGATCATCGGGACGGGGATGATCGCCGTGTCCGGGCACATCCCGGCCTGGAAGAACCTGAAGGACGATGTCGAGCTGATCGGCGCGGCCGATATCCTGGAGGACCGCGCGAAGCTCGTCGCCGAGAGCGAGGGCATCCCCCACGCCTACGGCGACTGGCGGGAGATGCTCGATGAGCTCGACCTCGACGTCGTTTCGGTCTGCACGCCCAACTGCTACCACCACGAGCAGACCATCGCGGCCCTCCAGGCGGGCGCCCACGTGCTGTGCGAGAAGCCGGTGGCCACGAGCCGCGCCGACGCCGTCGAGATGTTCGACGAGGCTGACGCGCAGGGCAAGCACCTCATGGTCGGCCAGACCGCGCGCTTCAGCGAGCGCTCCCGCGCGGCCAAGGAGATCTGCGATGCCGGCCGCCTCGGCGAGATCTACTACGCCGAGGCATACTACATGCGGCGCCGAGGCATCCCCAAGTGGGGGCAGTTCCACATGATGGAGCACTCCGGCGGCGGCCCCATCTACGACCTCGGCGTCCACGCCCTCGACCTCCTCTTCTGGCTGCTCGGCAACCCGGCCGTCCAGACCGTCAGCAGCATCGCCGTCACCAAGCTCGGCAACCAGGACGAGGGCCTCGCCGAGTCGCTCGCCGAGAGCGGCGCCCCCATCGGCGTCCTCACGCCCAGGCCGTACGACTGCCGCGAGTTCGACGTCGAGGACATGGCCGCAGGGTTCATCCGCCTCGAAGGCGGCATCGCCGTCCACTTCAAGACGAGTTGGGCCGCCAACATCCCCGAGAACACGGGCCAGACCCTCATCCTGGGCACCGAGGGCGGCCTGACCCTCGACCCGCTGACCCTCGTCACCAACCAGGGCAGCTACCAGGCCAACGTCGCGCTGCGGCTGCCCGCCGACCGGCGTGTGGCCTTCAGCGGCCACTGGGAAGAGACCGCTCACTTCGTCCAGGTCATCCGCGGCGAGGCCGAGCTGATCGTCAAGCGCGACGAAGTGCTCAACGTGATGGCCGCCCTCGATGCGCTCTACCAGAGCGCCGCCGAGGGCAGGGAAGTGTCGCTGGACTAGAGGCCCCTCTCGCTCTTACAGGTCCTATAGGTCCTATACGTCCTATAGGTCCTATCCGGGCGAGGGAGCGTCCCACAACCGCCCTTGGCCTTTGTAAGGAGACCGCCTCATGGCCAAAACCTATCGCATCGGGCTGATCGGCTTCGCCCACATGCACATCAACAACGTCGGTGCGCTCTTCGCCGCACACCCACAGGCCGAGGTGGCCGCCATCGCCGACACCGTGCCCGACCGCCCCGAGCTCCGCAAAGGCCCCTACACCCGCGAGTGGAACGTCGAGCACGCGCTCGCCGACTTCGGCGTCTCGCGGGCCTACGACGACTACCGCGAGCTGCTGGCGGACGAGGACCTCGACATCGTGGTCTGCTGCTCCGAGAACGCCAAGCACCCCGAGGTGGTCGAGGCCTGCGCCGCGGCGGGGGTGAACGTGTGCGTCGAGAAGCCGATGGCCATGTCCATGACCGACGCGCTGCGGATGGTGCGCGCTGTCCAGGCCGCAGGCATCACCATGCTCGTCAACTGGCCGATGACGTGGAACCCGTCGGCCCACAAGTGCAAGGAGCTGATCGACGCCGGCGCCATCGGCCGCGTGCTCGAGGTCAAGTGGCGCGGCGGCCACACCGGCCCGCTCGGCTCCGGGGCGAAGCACG
>CAZDNN010000869.1:0-1863 GCA_964506385.1 uncultured Planctomycetota bacterium | reverse complement strand
CCGCCCGAACCGCGACCGCGACGCGCGGAGCACCTACCACCACTTCCTCGCAAGCCTCGGCTACGAGCCGTCGGGCGACGAGAATGCCTTCTCCCGCGGCTTCGCCGCCCGACGGCCCATCGAGCACTGCAAGCCGAAGTTCCTCGAGCTCCGCGCCTGCGACTTCCTCCGCCGCCACCGCCGCGAGCCGTGGGTCCTCTACGTCAACTTCCTCGAGCCCCACATGCCGTTCTTCGGGCCGCTGGATGAGGAGCACGCCCTCGACGAGGTCGCCCTGCCCGCCAACTTCGACGACCCGCTCGAGCCCAACGAGCCGCTGCGCTACCGCCTCGCCCGCGAGTACCACGCCGCCAAGTACGGCGGCCGCGAGAAGGTCCGCCAGCTCATCCGCCGCTACTGGGGCCTCGTAAGCCAGGTCGATCGCAGCGTCGGCGCCATCCTCCGTACCCTCGGCGAGCTGGGCCTCGCCGACGACACCCTCGTCGTCTACACCTCCGACCACGGCGACATGATGGGCTCCCACCGCATGGTCGAGAAGTGCGTCATGTACCAGGAGGCCGTCCGCGTGCCCTGGCTCCTGCGCGTACCGTGGCTCGGCCGCGAGCAGCGGATCATCGAGCGACCCGTCAGCCAGATCGACCTGGTGCCGACCGTCCTCGACCTGCTGGGCAGCCGCGCCGGCGAGGGCCTGCCCGGCCGCAGCCTCGTGCCCGTGCTCAAGGGAGGGAAGCCGGCTGAGGACCACGTCTTCATCGAATGGAGCCCCGGCCAGGGCTCCCTCCGTCACGTCAAGGGCACCGCCCTCGCCTCCCCCGCCGAGTTCCAGCGCGTCGCCAAGGAGAGCACCCGCACGGTCATCAGCCCCGACGGCTGGAAGCTCTGCCTCAGCGACCGCGACAAGAGCCAGCTCTTCCACCTCGCCACCGACCCCGGCGAGACGGCCAATCTCTTCGATACAGGCAAGCACCAGGACGTCATCGCCCGCCTGACGGACCGCCTCCGTCGCTGGCAGGAGCGCACAAGGGACACCCTGAGGTCGGGATGGCGGTAGCTCGGTGATCGCTCACACGCGATCTGCTATAATCGGGCCGCGCCGAGCATTCCCGAGGGGCTGCCGGGCAGGAGAGCACGATGAGGCAGACACCGGGCAGCATTATGGCGGCGGGCCTCGCGATGCTGCTGGTCACGCTGAGCCTCGCGGCGGAGCGCCCGCGGCCCGGGCGGCGGGGGCCGGATGTGGTCGAGGACGTCGGCGCCGAGACGGCAACACACAAAGAGGTCGAGCCGCTCGATATCCCCTTCCGGAATATCACGGCGCTGCGCCTCACCGCCAAGGGCAACCTGCTGGCGACCGACTCCCAGGAGCGTGTCATCAAGGTCATCAGCCCCGAAGGCAAGCAGATCGCGACCGTCGAGCTGCCCTTCGGCCCCGAGGCCATCGACGTGGCGCCCGACGGTACCCTCTACTGCGGCGGACAGGGCAAGCTGGCGAAGCTAGACGGCAAAGGCACGATCCTCAAGACCGTCAATGTCCCCACCAACGTCGCTTCCGAGACGGGGCCGCGGATGCGCGGCCGGGGCATGCCCAACCGCGTCTCCGGCATCGCCGCCTCCGACACCGACGTGTTCGTCGCCTTCGGCACAGGGTGGAGCACGGGCTCGAAGTCGAAGCTCTTCCGCCTCGACCGCGAGCTCGAGAACCCTAAGCTGCTCGCCGAGGGCCTCCGCGGCTGCTGCCAGCGCTGCGACATCGCGACCCGCAACGGCACGCTCTACCTCGCCGAGAACGCCGTCCACCGCGTCGTCCGTTACGACCGCGAGGGCAAGGTCCTCGGCAAGTGGGGCCAGCGCTCCCGCACGAGC
>CAZDNN010000868.1:0-1864 GCA_964506385.1 uncultured Planctomycetota bacterium | reverse complement strand
CCACGGGCTGCTAGGGCCTGCGCTTGACGGCCCAGTGGATGGTCGTCCCCGTGGCGATGGCGGTGCGGAACATCTTGTCGCGGAAGCCCTCGACGTGGCCGTCGAGGAACAGGACGTTGGCCCTGCCGCCGTGGCGGAACCGGGCGCCGTCGGGATAGTGGCGCGTCTCGCCGTTGACCTTGATGCTGGGCCGCACGTCGTAGAGGGGGGCGATGTCGGCCTTCACGTAGTCCATCAGCAGGATCGTGCCGGCCGGGTCGGGGTAGTCGGCAAGGGCGCCGATGTAGGCGTAGTCGGGGTCGTACTCGGGGTGCCTGGCCTCCGTGTAGCGGCCGTGGATGACGTGGGCGGGCCTGTAGCCGCCTTTCCCGTTGTTGCTCCGCTTGTGGTAGAGGCGGCTGAACTCGAAGAAGACGCCGCCGTGCTTGTAATAGATCGTGCAGTTCTTCCCGTAGTTGGCGTCCATGTACTTGAAGCCGTAGTTGTTGTAGCCATAGTTGTCGTCGAAGACCCTGTCCTTGTCGATGCCGGAGGCCTTGGGCTTGACCTGGGGCTGGTGACCCTCGTCGTGCATGTCGGTGCACGAGGGGCAGCGAAAGATGGTGCGCTCGGGGTCGAAGGGCTGGACGGAGAAGCCAGCCGCGCCCGCCGTGTTCCACCAGCTCAGGTTGCGGCGGCGGGGGACGTTGAGGTGGTCGTAGTTCGTGTTCTTGTACCGCTGCGTCGGGTACATGACCTTGGCGACCTTGCGGTACCACCAGGTCCCCTCCTTCGGCTGGTATTTCTCGTTCTTGATCTTCTTGACGTCGTAGCAGCGGGGGAGCTTGCCGAAGTGGTCGTTGGCGATGAGTTGGAGGCCGGTGCTGATCTGCGAGATGTTGGCCATGCAGCGCCGGCGTCGAGCCTCGTTGAGCGTCCGGATCAGGACGGGCGACATCATCGAGGCGAGAATGGCGATGACGGAGACGACGGTGAGGAGCTCGGTCAGGGTCATGCCGCGAGCAGGGCGTCTCATGGCTGGTGCCTCCACAGAGCGCGTACCCTCCCTTGCTCGCCGGGGGGACTCCACGGGTGGACAAGGCGCGGCTCTCGGTGTGGAGCGCTTGTAGCATAATCCTCCAGAGCCAACCCGTCAAGGGTTTTCCGAGAGATCGCGCCGCGACTCGGGGCGGCGCATCGGCTCGCCGAGGGGCGACTTGCGGCGGCGGCGGCCCATGCCTATAGTGTGGCGGCGGCAGGGCCGCAACGTGCAGGCATAGGCGGAGCATCCCGTGACGATCGACGAGGCCGTGCAGGCAGGCGACGTGGTGCGCGACCAGTGGCCGCTGCGCATGGGCGAGAGCCTGAACCTCTATCTCGGCAGCGGCCGCGCGGGCGCCTGCTTCGACGCCTGGGGGCTGATGGGCAACGGCCTCGCAGGCGCCCCCCGCACCAGCCAGAGCAACACCACGCTGATGCACGCCGACCACTGGCACCGCGGGGCCTACGGCCTCGACTACTGGCTGCCCGTGGCCCGCCTGCTCTGGGCCGGCGACCCGCCCGAGGCGCCCGCCCGCTACCGCCAGCGCCTCCGGCTCCTCGAGGGCCGACTCGTCACCGAGCTCGCCTGGCCCGCGCTCCGCCTGACCCTCACCGCCACGTTCCACCCGCTCCGCCGCGACCTGCTCGCCGTGCTGGTGGACTATGAGGCGACGGGCGGCGACCTCATGCCCCCCCTGCTCCTGGCGCCTGAGACCGACGTCCGGACCCACTACGGCCAGCACGTCACCGGCGACGCCGAGGCCCTCGAGCAGGCCTCCGACTGGTGGCTGTGCGGCCTGCGGGTCGGCTCCGCGGAGAGCGTCGTCGCGCTCCGCACCATCTC
>CAZDNN010000867.1:0-1874 GCA_964506385.1 uncultured Planctomycetota bacterium | reverse complement strand
AGGGGCTGTCGGTTTATTCGGACCTCTTTGTGTGTTGACAGGACGTGACTCGGGCAAATATGATGTGCGGGAACGCCGCAACGGTTCTGGTAGCGAGGTGATGATGAGACGCTGGGACAAGCCACCGCGACGACGGCATCAGATGGTCATGTTCGAGCCGACCCTCGATGAGACCCTGGCACCCGACCACCCGGTGCGGCTGGTCGACCAGGTGCTGGCGGCTCAGGACTGGTCGGCGTGGGAGGCCCGCTACAAGCCCGGCCCGGGCCGTCCGGCCATCCATCCGCGGGTGATGGCTTCGATCCTGCTCTACGGGCTGAGCAAGGGGGTGCGCTCGAGCCGCAAGCTCGAGGAGGCCTGCGGGACGCGGCTGGACTTCATCTGGCTGGCCGAGGGCCGCGTGCCGGACCATTCGACGCTGTGTGAGTTCCGGACCAAGCACGCCCCGCAGTTGAAGGCTTTGCTGGTCGAGGTGTGCCGGGTGGCGATGTACGTGGGGCTGGCGGCGCTCAACGAGCTGGTGCTCGACGGGACGCGGGTGCGTGCGAACTCCAGCCGGCACGCGACGGCGACGGCCGAGGAGATCGAGGCGCGGTTGGCGGCGTTGCGCGGGGAGATCGACCGGTGGTTCGCCGAGGCGGCGGCGACGGACGATGCGGAGACGGATCTGTTCGGCGAACGGGCCACGCCGTATCGCCTGCCGCGGGAGCTGGCGGACCTCGAGCGCCGGGCGCAGCGTCTGGAGGAGGCCCTGGCGGCGGCGAAGGCGGAGGCGGCCCGTCAGGCGGAGGCGGCGGCCAAGCGGCGGTCGAAGGCCAAGAGCAACTCCGAGAGCGGGGACGGCGGCCACGCGGGCGAGGGTGCGGAGAAGGCCGAGCCGCCGGCTCCGCGGGTGCCGGTGGCGGACCCTGCGTCGAAGGTGCTTCCCGACAAGGACGGGGGCTGTGCGCCGAACTACACGCCGATGGTGACCGTCGAGGGCAAAGGCGGGTTCATCGTCGACGCCGACGTGCTGGGCGACGCCGACGAGGGGTCGGCGGCGGTGCCGACGGTGGACGCCACGACCGAGACCTACGGCGAGGCCCCCGAGCGCGTGGTGGCCGACGGAGCGTACGGCTCGGGAGAGAACCTCACGGCCTTCGACGCACGCGGGATCGCGGCCTACATCCCGCCGCCCCGGCGGTACGACACGGCGGACAACCCGGCCCGCCGGCCCGACCCTCGCGAGGCGGTGCCCGCCGAGGCCTGGGACCGCCTGCCGCGCAATCCCCGCACCAAGCGCCTCGACCGCAGTGCCTTCCTCTACGAGGCCGAGAGCGACACCTACTGGTGTCCGCTGGGCCGGCCGTTGCGGTTCGCCGGCGAGCACGCCAAGCACGGGCGGCCCTACCGTCGCTACCGTGCGGCGGCGAGCTGCCGGGACTGCCCGCTGAAGGCGGCGTGTACGACAAGCCAGGACGGGCGCCGCACCGTCTACCGCGACCATCACGAGCGTGCTCGGGAAGCCGCGGCCGCTCGGTTGCACACGGCGGAGGGACGCGCCATCTACCGGCGTCGAGCCCCGGCCGCCGAGACGCCCTTCGGGCACATCAAAACCCAGATGCACCTGCGGCAGTTCCTGTTGCGGGGGTTGGCGGGTGTGCGAGCCGAATGGTTGTGGGCGTGCGTGGCCTACAACCTCGCGAAGCTCGTGCGAGAGCTGTCGCGGCTGTCGGGCGACGCAGCGGAGGCCCTTGCAGGATAGGCGTCGCGGGTGTCCACAGGCCGTCATCGCGCGGTGAGACGGCCTGTAGGGCCTCCGGGCTTTCACGAGGGCCTCCTGTTCTTGCTCGGGCCCGCTATACATCTCCCTGGCCTCCGGCGCTGTCATCGCG
>CAZDNN010000866.1:0-1876 GCA_964506385.1 uncultured Planctomycetota bacterium | reverse complement strand
CGTGGGGTCGTTGGTGTAGCCGAGGTCGCCGCCGATCCAGAACGTGCCGTCCTGGGGTGCGAGGTTGAGGAGCATCTCGAGGCGGTCGAAGGCCTCCTCCTCGGTCTCGCACGCCGTGAGAGTCTCGCCCAAGATATCGACCCTGCGGTACTCCGGGATGTCGACGCGGCAGAGCTCGAGGAGTTCGGCGTTGAAGGCCCCGTGGCTCGGCTTGCCGTGCTCGCCGGCGACCTCGTGCTGCCAGCCGGCGCTCGCCCTCCCGCCGTAGAATTGGAGGAGCGCCGCCTCGCGCTCTGCGCTCCAGGAGGGGTTGAGCCAGCTCGGCCAGCGGAAGACCCTCCAGTCGCGCGATTCGGTGAGGCGGTGGTAGGTGGTGCCGCGGAGGCCGTTGGGCGTCGAGTAGACGCGGAAGACCCCGCCGGCCTTCAGACACTGGCGGAGCGCCTGCCAGGCCTTCTCCGGCAGCCACGCCCCCTCGTCCACCCAGATGCGGTTCACGTGGAGCGAGCGGAACGCCTCGCCGTCGGGGCCTGCCGGGCGGAAGTAGAGCACCGAGCCATTGGTGAACGCCAGCCGGAAGTACGGGTCGCGGGTCGGCTTCCGGCGGCCCTGGGCGTTGGGGGCCACGCTGGCGGCGAGCTGCTCGTTGCCGGCGAGCTGGAACTCGATCTCCTCGATGATCGTGTCGAGGTGGCCCTGCTGGGGAGCGGCGACGAGGCCCAGGCCGCCGCGCGTCGTGAACGCGAAGTGGAGCACGTCGGTCGTCAGGGCGATCGTCTTCCCGCAGTCGCGGCCGTCGAGGTGGACGATCTGGCGCTCACGGGCGCGGAGGTCCTCGACCTGGTGGGGCCAGTAGCTGCGGCGCGAGCCGTCGCGGTTCCGCAGGTAGTGCTCGCCCCAGGTCACGGGGTCCGCGAGGCGTGCGGCCACGGCGGCCTCGTCCCCGGCGGCGGACTCTCTCGCCCGCACGACCCCGCCGCGGCGCGCCGCCGCGCTCCGTGCCGCCCGCGAGTGCGGGTCGTGCCAGAAGCAGTAGTCGCTCCCGGACCGGACGTCGGCGCGGCAGGGCTTGCCCTGAGTCGTCGTGCCTTCGCAGAGCTTGCGAGCCATGGCGGGCCTCCTATGCCTGTTCCTCAGACGCCTGGGCCGGGTCGGCCTTCGTCTTCTCCGCGCCTGCCTTGGGCATGCCGTCCTTCCCCGCTTCCCTGAGCTTCCCGACGAGCGCGGCGGCCCACTCCGCCGGGGTCGTGCCCAGGGATATGCCGCCCCGCTCGCGGGTGCCCTTCGTCGCCTTGAGGTCCCGCAGGCAGTTGCGCACGATCCGAGCCTGGGACGCTGCCGCCGCTTCCTTCCCCACCCGCTGGCTGCGAATGTATTGGAGGAACGCCATGGCCGCCATCTGGGCCGCCACCTCGTCCGAGGAGGCGTTCAGCTCGAAGTCCTGGCGGATCAGGGCGAGGAACGCGCCGTGGATGCGCCGTTCCTCCGCGTTGAGCACCCGCGCGGCGTAGGCGCCGTGGACGAGGCGGTTGAGGTTCCCCTTGGGCGCGCCGCCCCCCGCGCCGTGGTAGCGGCACACGCTGTAGCCGGGGACGGCCGGCTGGCGGCAGCGCTCGCCTGTGTGCTTGCTCATCGCCGTGCACTGTCGGCTCTCGTTCTTCATCCCATGCACTCCACCAATAGGGTCCAGAGGGTACGGCGCCGGGCCGGGTGAGCGCAGGGTGCCCCCGGGTCCGGCGTTTCAGACTCCGAGTCCGTCGCGCGTACGCGCTGTGTGCGTGGGTGTGAATCTAGTCGGACTGGGCGGGACAGTCCGGGCCCGAAGGGCCTCATTCACCTGGCGAGATCGTTCCGGTTTGTTCTCCAAGAGAGCCTG
>CAZDNN010000865.1:0-1882 GCA_964506385.1 uncultured Planctomycetota bacterium | reverse complement strand
CCACGTCGAGTTCAAGACCAACACGGAGCTGGACCTCGAGAAGAGCGTGGGCCAGGACGGCGGGCTGCTCACGCAACTCAGAAACTAAGCCGCCGTTATCATGAGGAAGAAGCCATGGCAGCGCCAGAGATGCAGCAGCCGAGCGGAGGGGGATCGAGCGGCCCGGCCATCGCCATCATCGTCGTGGCCATCGGGTGCGGCGGGCTGATGCTCCTGTTCGTGGTGGCGATCCTCGCTGGCATGCTCCTGCCCGCACTCGCCCGCGCGCGCGAGGAGGCGCGGCGCATCCGCTGCCGCAACAACCTCAACCAGATCGCCATGGGCATGGCCACATACCTCAACGAGTTCGGCGACAACCGCTTCTACCCCTGCCCTCTCGGCCGGGGCATCGACCCCGGGGGCTACAACGGCGCCGAGTGGCTCGCCAGCCTCTACTGGCAAGGACGGGACGCCACAGGCGTCCTCACCAGCGTCATGCCCGACCCCGGCGTCTTCATCTGCCCCAGCAGCCCCGACACAAACAACATGGGCGCCGACCTCGGCACCTATACCGCCGACCCGCGCACCTTCGGCTCCCAGACCGTCAGCTACGCCGGCATGCACTACCGCAGCCTCACCGACGCCGCCGGCCGGCCCACGGACGGCGCCATCCGCGACGACTTCCCGCCCAACATGCCCATGGCCTCCGACGACACCCAGGGAACCATCAACCACGGCGTGCGCAACAACGGCGGCATGTGCGTCCTCTTCTTCGACAGCCACGTCGAGTTCAGGACCAACACCGAGATTGACCTGGAGGCCGGCGTCGGCGCCTCGGGCGGCTACGGCGGCTTCAAGCCGCTCCTCTGGCAGCTCCGCAACTGACCTCGGACCGCGGGCCACACGCAGGGAACGCTCGGGCTCCATCCTCCCACGCCGCCATGCCGGGAGGCGCGGATGGATGGACGAGTGGATGACTGCATGGCCCGCCGAGCAGATACCCCCGCCAGGGACCTCTCCATCGTCCACCCATCCATTCATCCATTCGTCCACCCATCCACTCATCCACCCATCCGCTGCTTTCCCCTTGACAACGCGATCCGGCCCGCCGCATAATCGGGGTGACGTCGCTGGCGGCCTGCGGCCCTCTCCGCTCCGAAAGGGGGTGATGACCATGCGGAAAGGCCAAGGCCTGACCCTCGCGGAGGTGGTGATCGTCGTGGTAGTCGCGGCTGCTCTCTTCCTCTTTGTCGTCTTTGTCATCCTGCCACGGATCCCCCACCCCCGCACGCCGGCCAGGCGCATTCAATGCCGCAGCAACCTCAACCAGCTCGCCAAGGCCATGGCCATCTACCTGTATGAGCAAGGGGACAACCGCTGGTACCCCTGTCCGCTCGGGCGGGGCCTCGTGGCGGGTGACTACAACGGAGCCGAGTGGCTCGCGTCGGTCTACTGGACGGGCGTCGTGCCCGACCCGGGCGTCTATATCTGCCCGAGCTCGCCCGACACAAACCACAACGGCCTCGACCTCGGCACGTTCCGCGCCCCGGCCACGCGGTTTGGCTCGCAGACCGTCAGCTACGCGGGCATGCACTACCGCAGCCTGACGGACGGCGACGGGAACCCGAGGCCAGGCGCCATCGAGGAGGACTTCCCATACAACCTGCCCATGGCCTGTGACGACACCCAAGGAGTCATCAACCACGGCTCCGCCAACAACGGCTACATGTCCGTGCTCTACTTCGACAGCCACGTCGAGGGGATCACGAACACCGAGATCGATCTGGAGCGCGGGGTAGGCCGGCGACCCGGCCTGCTCTGGCAGCTACGCAACTAGGCCGCGAGTGCCGCCAGCGACGTCAACACACGGCGGGCGCCCGACCGAGGTCGGGCGCCCGCCGTG
>CAZDNN010000864.1:0-1888 GCA_964506385.1 uncultured Planctomycetota bacterium | reverse complement strand
TGATCCCACACCTGCGCAGGTGTGGGATCATGGCGGATGTTTCCCCCACCGCACTTGACGCCACTCCCCGCGGCCGGTAAGCTGACCGACACTCTCCGAGATGCCTTCCCCGTAGCTGAACGCCCGATGAGTCTGCCACGTCTGATGGCCCTGTGCCTGACGACCGCTGGGGCGGCCGCAGCAGCGGCACGGTCGCCGTCTGCGGCGCAGTCCCGCATGGCAGCCGACACGGCGGCGGGCCGGCCCCTGGTCGTCCACGTGGTCGTGGCCCTGTGCGACAACCAACACCAGGGGATCGTGCCCGTGCCCAAGGCGCTCGGCAACGGCCAGGACCCGAAGAGCAACCTCTACTGGGGGGCGCGGTACGGCCTGAAGACCTTCCTGGTGCGCGATGCAGGCTGGAGGCCCGTGCCCTGCGACGCCGGTCTGCCCGAGGGCATGCTGGAGCGACTCGTCCTGACGCGGCAGATCGCGCGCCCTGGCGGCGCCACTGCCGCAGCGTACCTCGTGGCTGAGGCGTGGGACGGGCGCCGCATCCGCGAGGCCATCGGCCGGTTCCTGGAGATGGCCGGCGGCTTCCGCGTCCAGACGTGGCGGGTGCGCTCCGGCGGGCGCGCGGTCGCGTTCCGCGGTGGCGGCGCCGCTCACGTCGTGGCCTTTGTCGGTCACAACGGCCTGATGGAGTTCGCGGCGCCGGAGCAGCCGAAGCCTGTCGCGGAGGCTCCGCCGCGCAGTGCCATCGTGCTCGCGTGCAAGAGCCAGCCGTACTTCGACGGCCTGCTTCGCGGGGCCGGCGCCAGTCGCCTGCTGCTGACCACGGGCTTCATGGCGCCCGAGGCCTATGCCCTCAACGCCGCGCTGAAGAGCTGGCTCGGCGGCGCGACCGCCGCCCAGTGCCGCGAGGCCGCCGCCCAGGCATACCACCGCTACCAGAAGTGCGGCCTGCCGGGGGCGCGCCGCCTCTTCTGGACAGAGCGGTGACCCGCCGCCGCTTGACTCCTGTCCGGGCGCCCGCTATCTTGCCACGAGACATGGAGCGATGAGCCCCGGCAGGAGCCCAGCGATGGTGCGCATCACCGAGCCCTTCCACGGCGCCGTGCTCAACCACCGCCACGGCGAGGCGGTCGAGGACGGCCTGAGGATCGCGGTGCGCGGCACGGCGCGCCTGCGCGACAGGGTCTACGTCAACGGCGAGCCAGCGCGACGAGCAGGCACGGCATTCCACGCCCAGGTCGTCCTCCGCGACCGCGAGACTGACATCGTCGCGACCGCGAGCGGCTCCCGGGGCGACGCCGAGCACCGCGTCCGCGTGGTCTGGGACCGCCACTCGAAGCCGCGCTATCGCTTCTCGCTCGACGACAACAGCTTCTTCCTGCGCGACATCGCTGACAAGCGGCCCGCCTCGCTCTTCGACTGCTTCTACCTCGCCGGCCTGCGCGACCTCCACGAGCGCTACGGGACGAAGTTCTCGTGCAACATCTATTGGACGACGGGCGACGACTTCTCGCTGCCCGACTTCCCCGACCGCTATCGCGGCGAGTGGCAGGACAACGCGGGCTGGCTGCGGCTCGCCTTCCACGCCTGGGCCAACGAGCCCGACCGCCCCTACGAGCACGCCTCCGCGAGCAAGCTCCTCGCCGACCTCAGCAAGGTGCGGGAGGAGATCCGCCGCTTCGCTGGCGAGGAGGCCTACGCGCCGCCGACGGTGATCCACTGGGGCGTCGTGCAGCCCGACGCGCTCAAGGCCCTCGCCCAGCAGTGCCGGGACGTGAACCGCCTGGGCGTCGAACTCGCGGTGGTCGTGGGCGGCGGGAACTTCGTCCGCGGCCAGGAAGTGGCCCGCCAGGGCATCAACCGAGCCACAGCCGACTACATGGGCATGCTCGCC
>CAZDNN010000863.1:0-1902 GCA_964506385.1 uncultured Planctomycetota bacterium | reverse complement strand
GGCTCCCGACTTCGCAGCCGTGGCCTGCTATGTCGGGCAGGCCCGCCGAGCCGACTATCAACATAAGGCCTGGCTCGGGCGGCCTTGTGTTGCTCCGCCAACATAGCGGAGCCAGCGCCTGCCCTTGTGGCGGCAGGCCTTCACAACGACCTCCCCACTCCAAACCAGCGGAGAACCCATCGTGAAGCTCACGACCGACCAGATCTGGGCCGAGCTCGACGCCTGGAAGCAGCGCGCCCGCGCCCTCCACCACGAGCCCTATGCCCTCTACCGCGACTTCTATCTCGGCGGCGACCGCCCCCTGCGCTACATGAGAAAGAACAGCCGCGAGAGCGACGAGCACTGGCTCGAGCGACTCGGCCGCCTCGTCGGCGCCAACTACTGCGCCCCCATCGTCAACAAGCCCGTCCAGGCCGAATACGGCGGAAGGGTCCGCCGCGCCGTCGGCGACCCCGAGCTCCAGGCGCGGCTCGACGCCATCGCACGCGAGAACGCCCTCCACACATTCCAGCTACAGACCGCACGACAGCGCGCAATCGACGGCACGGCCATCGTCCAGCTCTACTGGACGGCCGCCGGGGGTCGAGGGTCGGGGGTCGAGGGTCGAGGGGCCCTGAGGCTCAAGCACATCCTCCCCGAGCACTTCTTCCCGATCGTCACGGAGGACTCCCAACACATCGACGCCGTGATCATCGACCGCACGGACTCGGGGCCTCGTAACGCCGCCGTCTCGGCGGCACGAAGCACAGTCGCGGTCCGCATGTCGGGCCAGCGAGACGCTGGCGTTACGACTTCCCGGGTCGAGATCTATACGCCCGACGACATCGCGATCTACGAGGACGGCCAGCGGGTGAACGACCCCGCCGGCCTGCGCTTCTGGGAGCGGCCCGCACGCTACGGCACCCTGCCCTTCGTCGTCTTCAACGGGCGGCGGCTCGTGGGCGACGTGCTCGGGCACTCGATGCTGCGGGGCATCGCGGAGCTGAACCACGCGCTCAACGAGAGCATCAACAACGTGCTCGAAATCCTGCGGTTCCAGGCCTTCAGCCTCCTCGTCATCCAGGGCGGCCTCCACGGGCTGCCGACCGACGCCGACGGCAAGCCGAGGCTCGCAATCGGCGAGGCGGGGTTCCTCAACATCGACGCCGAGGGCCGCGTGTACTTCGCCGACCCGAATCCGAAGATCGGCGAGGTGCTGGCCGTCATCGACCGGCTGATCCTGATGATGTACGAGACGGGCTCGGTGCCCGTGGCGGTCGTGCAGCCGCAGCAGTCGCACGCCGAGAGCGCGGCGAGCCGCCAGGTGCAGTTCATGCCCCTCGTCGATCTCGTCGAGGAGCTCAAGACCTTCGACATGGCCTCCGAGCGCGAGCTCATCGAGAAGGCCCTGCTGCTCGACCACATCCACCGCGTCGGCCCGACCACCCTCGACGCCCTCCGCGAGCGGCTGGGCAAGGTGCAGGTCGAGTTCCCCAAGACCTTTCTGCCCGTGGACGACGCCTCGCGCTTCGCCCTCATGCAGGCCCGTCGCGAGGCCGGCCTGCTCACCCGCCGGATGATGCTCCAGGCCGAGCATCCCGAGCTGGGCGAGGAAGAGCTCGATGCGCTGATCGCGGAGATCGGGGCGGAGAGCGGCGAATGAGGGGAGCCCCGGCGGCGCAAGCCCGTTCGGATAGGACCTATAGGACCTATAGGACCAATAGGGCCTATAGGACGGCGGGAGCGCGCGGGGGCGGGGTCCTATAGGCCCTATCTGTCCTATAGGACCTATCGGTGGCGGGGCGGGTGCCCCCGAATGAGATGATTCGTCCCGCCCCGAAGTGGCCGCGGCGGGGAGTCTCCCAGTCGGCGGAGGCACGTGGGGGGCAGCCTGCCGCCGCTTCGGCGGGAGAAGGGAGGGGG
>CAZDNN010000862.1:0-1907 GCA_964506385.1 uncultured Planctomycetota bacterium | reverse complement strand
AGGATGGCGGGGTCGACGTCCTGGGGGCGGTTGGTGGTCGCGATGACCAGAACGTGGCCGCGGCCCTCGATACCGTCGAGAAGGACGAGCAGTTGGGAGACGAGTTCGCGAAGGTGGCGGGAGTCGGCGGCTTCCCGCGAGCCGGCAATGGCGTCACATTCGTCCATCAGGACAACGGAGGGAGCCAAGCTGGCGGCGCGCTGGAACACATCACGAAGACGCCGCTCGCCCTCACCCACCCACTTGGACAGCACCTCGGGGCCGGCGATGACCTCAATGTGGGCGTTCGATTCTCCGGCAACGGCACGGGCGAGCAGGGTCTTGCCGTTGCCCGGCGGGCCCCACAGCAGGATGCCGCGGCCGGCGCGGACGCCCACCCGCTCGAAGAGCTCGGGGTGCTTGAGGGGCAGCTCGGCATAGTCGCGGACGGCCTCGACGGCGGAGTCCTGGCCACACACGTCGGCGTAGCAAACCAGGGGGATGTTCCGACGCGGCGCCGCCCCGAAGGTCGTGGAAGGGAGCGCAGCAGCGGTGAGGCCCGCGACCCCAGGCGTCACGCCGACGGCTCCGCGTACCCGCTCCGACTCGCGTTCGAGGGTCACGTCGAAAGGCAGGCGCTTGAGCCCCTTGGGGCAGACCCAGACGGGCTTCCTGGTGTCGATGGCGTAGCCGAGGACCCAGCGGGCAGGGTTCGTCTCGGGGTCGAGGGTATCCGGCAACTCGCGGATGCGGTGCGCCGTCCACTCCCGGTCGAAGAAGGGGCAGATGACGAAGGTCTCGTTCAGCCGGTCGTCGAGCTGAGCGAGGAGCGCCGCCTTATCGAGGACGACCGTCTTGCCGTCGAAGCGGCCGACGGCATACCAGGCGGGATGGCTCCGTGGGATGCCGGGGAAGTCCGGCGATGGCTTGAAGCGAAGCTCCTTGCAGCCGAGGGTGAAGCAGCCGCGGCAGGGGTTGGTCTCACCATCGGCGTTCTTCCTCTGCCGCCGCCAGCAGGCAGCCACCTGCCCAATGGCGTTGAGGACGCCCTGGACATCGTGGAAGGCGAGCGGCTCGCCGTTGACCACAACCTCGGCGCCGCTCCAGCGGGAAATGACGCGGTGCAGGCTCTCGATGCGGCGGATGTTCTCGACCAGCGCGTCCTGCCGGAGCGCCAGGGCGTAGTGGCGAGGCCGGCCCTTCTCGTCGCTCTCGACCGTAAGCCGGCCGGCATGGGCCAAAGCCTTCGTGCGGCGGACCGCCACATGGAAGTTCACGGACGAGGTCCGGGCGAAGGAGATCTCCAGGGTCAGCCTGAAGCCGTTCCCCTGATGACAGGATTCGGGCAGCGGCGATGCGTCGGTCATGGATGTGCGGGAGACCCAGCCCTTCGTCGCGTGTCCCTTGATCCAGGCGTCGGCAATGGCGTGGATGCGGTTGAGTGTGGACGCGACGCGAAGGCTCGTGCGAAGCCGCTGCTGGCGCCCGGGAGCGAAGTCGGTGAAGAAGGCCACGTACGCCGGATAGAGGGGATCTGCCTCCTCCTTGTTGGTCTTCCACAGGATCGCCTTGCGGACGCAGAGCGCTCCCTTCTCCCTCTTGGTGAAGACCTCGCGGCGGATCACCTGCGAACGGGGAAGTTCGATTGCCTGGGCGGGACCGTCCTGCACGGGCACGATGTCCGTCACCTGGCTCCAGCGCACGCTGTTGGGGTCCACGGCCTTGTCGTCACGGACGCGCCGGAAGACGGCGTGGATCAGGCTGGCCGCGGGCAGCGGGCGGAGCGCCTGCCAGGGCAGTGCGCCGTCTGGCGCGTAGGCCAGAGCCATCCGACGCACCGGCTCGCCGTTGGCTCGCACGGCCAGGAGGTCGTTGCACTTCACCTCGACGACCATCTGAGGGCGCACGAAGCGGAACAAGGCGCCGGC
>CAZDNN010000861.1:0-1928 GCA_964506385.1 uncultured Planctomycetota bacterium | reverse complement strand
AACCCGAAGATGGGCTACCGCCGACTCGGGAAGACCGGGCTGATGATCTCCGAGGTCAGCCTCGGCGGGCACGGCGCCATCGCGAAGCCGAACCCGACCGACAACCGGGTCGCCGTCCTCGAGCGCGCCGTCGCGCTCGGCATGAACTACGTGGACAACAACATCGCCACCGAGTGCGACCTCTACGGCGCCGCCATGGCCAAGTCCGCGGGGGCGAAGCGCGAGCGGTGGATCATCGGCTTCGCCTCCTGGCCGCAGAAGGTCACCGAGGAGTATGAGAAGCAGCTCTCGCCCGCCAAGATGATGGCGTCCATCGAGGCCCGCCTCCGCTCCTACCACACCGAGCAGCTCGACATCTGGCGGCCCGTCGGCGCCACCTGGGGCAAGGGGCAGAAGAGCATTCCCACGATGCTGATGGTCTCGCGCAGGACCCTCGACATGGTCGTCGGGGTCTACGAGAAGGCGAAGCAGCAGGGCAAGGTCCGCTTCCTCGGCATCTCGGCGCACAACCCGAAGGTCTTCCGCCGCGTCCTCACCGACTACCCGCAGTTCGCCGTCATCATCTTCCCCTACCTGTTCCTCACCAAGGAGTTCGGCGGCGACAGCCTGCTGGCGCTCGCGAAGGAGAAGGACGTCGGTGTCATCGGCCTCAAGCCCTTCGGCGCGGGCACCACGTTCGGCCTCAAGCCCAAGCAGATCCACGGGCAGGTCGATCCGCGTGCCCACGTCCTCGTCAAGGAGATGCTCGCCGAGACGCGGCTCTCCGCCGTCATCCCAGGCGTCAACATCCCCGAGCAGCTCGACGAGAACGTCAAGGGCTCCTACGAGCGCGAGACGCCCAAGACCCCGCAGGACGAGGCCGCCCTCCGCGAGTGCACCCGCAACTACCACGCCTGCCTCACCCCCGACTACGCGTGGCTGCGGCAGTGGGAGCGGGTGTGATGGGGGGCCAGAGGCCTCATTCGCGCTTCCGCGCGAAGGCGCGGATGTTCACTCTCCCGCTTCTCATCGTTGGCATCGCGGCAGGGATCGTGTGCATGGCGAGCTGCGGGCCGCGGGATGTGGCGAGTCACGACCCGATGGGGCCGAACGCCGCCTGCTACGTCTGCCACATGACCTTCGTCAGGGAGGAGTTGAGCCGGTCCCACCAGGCGGCCAAAGTCGGCTGCATACGCTGCCACGGCCTGAGCGCCCCGCATGCCAACGATGAGGACGTCGGCGCGACCAAGCCCGACGTCACCTACACCCGCGCCCAGGTCAACCCCGCCTGCCGCAAGTGCCACCCTACCCACGACGCGAGGCCCGAGGCCGTCGTCGCATGCTGGCAGCAGGTCGTCAAGACCCGCTTCGACTCTCAGCCGCCTCCCTCCCCAGCCTGCACCGACTGCCACGGCACGCACAAGATCGCCAAGCCCCGCTGACATCAGGGCAAGGAGCTGGGGGCGGAACCCTTTCTGGAGAAAGTGTTCCCCCCCAGCCCCCCACCTCCCAAGGACTCCTACACTGGGCGCTGGCCATTCGGCGGGGCCGAATGGCCAGCGCCCAGTGAGGATGGCGTCGTTGAAGTTGCGGGACCAGGAGCGCGTGGAAGGGCTGCGGCGCTGCATGGCCTCGCGGGTCATCTCGGCGTAGATCCTGGCCAGCGCCGCGCGCTCATCCTCTGCCCCTCTCCCAAGGGGAGAGAGCCAAGAGCCGAGGCGGTCGGAGGCACACGCCGCTCGCCCCCACGGGGGGCCGGTGCTATACTACGCCGGATCGCGAAGGAGGACGCCATGGACACGGGCGCGCGGCAACGGCCCGTGGTCCGCAAGCTCGGCACCATCGAGTGCGACCTCGTCGAGGCCACGCCGTTCGTCTTCGGCGGCCCCCTCGCCTAGCAGTCCGTGGCAGAAGTCCTTCGCAGACGAGTGCGAGGGATTCGGGTCGAG
>CAZDNN010000860.1:0-1932 GCA_964506385.1 uncultured Planctomycetota bacterium | reverse complement strand
GGGCTACTGCACGGACGTCTTCTTCGACGCCGCCCTGAAGTTCATCGAGGCGAGCCGCGACAGGCCCTTCTTCGTCTATCTCGCGACCAACGCGCCTCACGGCCCCTACCGCGTCGATCCGAAGTACAGCGGCCCCTACAAGAAGCAGGGCGTGAAGTCGCCGACCGCCGAGTTCTACGGGATGATCACCAACTTCGACGAGAACATGGGCCGGCTCATGCGGCGGCTCGATGAGCTGAAGCTGGCTGACGACACGATCCTCGTCTTCCTCACCGACAACGGCACGGCCGCGGGGGCCTTCAGCGCGGGGATGCGTGGGCGGAAGGGCTCGTCGTTCGAGGGCGGGCACCGCGTGCCCTGCTTCCTGCGCTGGCCGGGGAAGCTGCACGCGGGACGCGACATCAGCCGTCTCGCCGCGCACATCGACCTGCTGCCCACGCTTATCGAGTTGTGCGGGCTGAAGAAGCCCGAGGGCGTGGCCTTCGACGGCATCAGCCTCGCCACCACCCTGGCCGCCGAGGGCAAATGGCGCGACCGCACCCTCTTCGTCCAGACCCAGCAGTGCTTCACGCCGAAGAAGTGGCGGAGCTCCGCCGTGATGACGCAGGACTGGCGTCTGGTCAACGGCACGGCGCTCTACCACGCCACCTCCGACCCCGGCCAGAAGACGGACGTGGCGGCCAAGCATCCTGAGGTGGTCACTCGGCTTCGCAAGGCGTACGAGGCCTGGTGGGCGCAGCTCTCGGAGCGTTTCGACACCGTGTGCCCCATCGTCATCGGGAGCGACCGCGAGGATCCCGTGCGCCTGTGCTCGTTCGACTGGCTCGGCTTCGCGACCCCGCGCGGCATCCCGTGGAGCCAGGGCGCCGTGCGCAATCCCAAGCTCTTTGCCAACGGCCCGTGGGCCGTCGAGATCGAGCGCGCCGGCGACTACCAAGTCACCCTCTGCCGCTTCCCGCCCGAGGCGAAGCAGGTGATGGGCGCGAAGGCGGTCCGCCTGAAGGTCGGCGACGTGGACGAGACCAAGCCCGTCGATCCCAGCGCCCTCGCCGTCGCCTTCGATGTCGAGCTCAAGACCGGCCGCACCCAGCTCCAGACCTGGCTCACCGACGCAGCGACCGGCAAGACCCGCGGCGCCTGCTACGTCTACGTCAAGCGCCTGTGAATCCTCTCGTCCCGATGCTCCAGCGTCGGGACGGTGAGAACCACGCTCTTGCGTGGGGAGACGGAGTAAGGGCCTACCCCGCCCACCGACGCTGGAGCGTCGCCGCGTGCGTCCCGACGCTGGAGCATCGGGACGAGAAGTGGGTGGAGCATCGGGACGAGTGCAGAAGAGGAGATTGGCGATGGAACGAAGGCAGTTCCTTGGCGTCGTGGGCGCAGCGATGGCGGCGCCCATGCTGGTCATGGGCCAGGAGCGCAAGCGCCCCAACGTGGTGCTCATCATGACCGACGACCAGGGCATCGGCGATATGAGCTGCCACGGCAATGAGAAGCTCAGGACGCCGAACATCGATCGCCTGTGCCGCGAGGGCGTCGAGTTCACCCAGTTCCTCGTCTGCCCGGTGTGCGCGCCGACGCGGGCGTGCCTGATGACGGGCCGCTACAACTACCGCACGGGCGTGACCGACACGTACCTCGGCCGCGCGATGATGCATCCGGAAGAAGTGACCATCGCCGAGATGCTGGGCAAGGCGGGCTATCGCACCGGGATCTTCGGCAAGTGGCACCTCGGCGACAACTACCCGATGCGGCCCGAGGACCAGGGCTTCGGCGAGGTGCTGGTCCACAACGGCGGCGGCATCGGCCAGCCCTCCGACCCGCCGGGCAGCGGCTACTTCGACCCCGTGCTCCGCCACAACGGCGAGTGGGGCAAGCACAAGGGCTACTGCACCGACGTCTTCTTCGACGCCGCCCTGAAGTTCATCGAGG
>CAZDNN010000859.1:0-1933 GCA_964506385.1 uncultured Planctomycetota bacterium | reverse complement strand
TGCTACGGCCACTCGATGGGCTCGACCCACACGTGGCTCGTCGGCCCGTGGGAGCCGCGGCTGAAGGCCCTCGTCGGCAACTGCTGTCTGCCGACCTACGCGGCCATCCACCGCACGAAGCTGCTCCACTGCTTCCCCAACTTCATCCCCGGCCTCTACCAGTACGGCGACACGCCCGACATCGCGGCCCTCATCGCCCCGCGTGCCCTTCACCTGAACCTCGGCGAGAACGACGGCGGCAGCCCCATCGCCGAGGCCCGCAAAGGCGTCGAGACCATCGCCGCCGCCTACAAGGCCCTGGGCGCCGCCGACAAGTTCACCTCCTTCATCGAGCCCGACACCGGCCACGTGCTCTCCGAGGCCATGTGGAAGCTCGTCCGCGAGTTCTTCGCCAGCCACCTCAAGGCATGAGAGGAGCGGGGCGCTCGCCTACGACGGCGCGATCGACGTATGAGGAGATTGTCCGCAACGCTGCCAGAAGGCTGGGCGGCGACTGAGCACTGAGGCGACTGGACACGAGGATACTCCCATGGACACCGACGAGGCGAAGCGGGTGCTGCGGGGGCCGATGATCCCCGTGATCACGAACCTGAAGGCCGATCTGTCGATCGACCACGACGCCATCCGGACCAACGTCCGCCACGTGGTCGAGCGGGGGATCGTCACGGGGCAGGGAGTGCTGCTGGCAGTCGGCGCCGGCGGCGACTTCCCGATGCTGTCGGTCGAGGAGCGAAAGGCGGCGGCGAAGACCATCGTCGAGGCCGCCGCGGGCGAGGCGCCCGTGGTCGTGGGCGCGCAGGACACGCGCCTCGACGCGTGCATCGCGCTGGCGCGGTGGGCGGAGGAGATCGGCGCCGTCGGCATCCAGGTCGCCCCGCCCTACTACTACACGCCGTCGGACCGGGACATCGTCGCCTGGTTCCGCGCCGTGCACGACGCGACGGAGCGGGTGTGCCTGATGGTCTACCACACGTGGTGGGAGGGCCGCGAGATGTCGCCCGAGCTCATCGAGCGGCTGGCCGAGTTGCCCCGGTGCCGGAGCCTCAAGTGGTCCCACCCGGCGGGCGGTACGCGCTACCTGCGCGGCGTCGAGCGCTTCGCCGAGACAATGGCCGTCGTGGACAACCAGGGCCTCTGGGTGATGACCCACATGCTCGGCGGCACCGGTGTGATCACCCACCTCGCCACCGTCTGGCCCGAGCACGACGTCGCGGTATGGACCCTGCTCGAGGCCGGCGACTACGTGGCCGCGCAGCAGCAGATCGCGGCGGCGAACTGGCCGTGGTACGACTTCCGCTCCATGATGGCGTCCCGCACGGGCGGCGAGAGCCCGACGGTGAAGGCCGCGCTCGAGCTATGCGGGCGTCCCGGCGGCCCGAGCCGCCTGCCCAGCCGCGCCCTCACCGTCGCCGAGCGCACCGAGCTGCGCGAACTGCTCCTCCGCATCGGCGTTCCGAGTGTCGTGGGCGGGTAGGCCCTCACCTCGACATCCTCGCCACGCGAGCCCGAGGCGGTTGCGATGTCAGACCCAGCCTGCTTGTGTATAGCTCGCAGTTCATGGGAACCGGTGCAGTGAGAGACTTCTTGCCCTATAATCCGCCCTGGAAGCAGGGCCAAGACCAAGGAGAGATGCTATGGGCAGGAGGTCGAAGGTGCCGGCCTCGCAGAGACGCGAGGCGGTGCTGATGCTGCTGCGCCGCGAGGAGCCGGCTGCCGTGCTGGCTCGCAGGTTCGAGGTCGCCGAGGCGACGCTCTACCGCTGGCGCGACGAGTTCGTCAAGGGCGGCGAGGCGGCGCTCTCGGGCCGCAAGCGCAGCGGCCAGGCTCGACGCATCGAGCAGCTCGAGCGCGAGGTGGCCGAGCGCGACCGGGTGATCGGCGAGCTGACCATCGCCAATCGCATCCTGAAAAAAAGGGCCCACGGCTCGTACTG
>CAZDNN010000858.1:0-1942 GCA_964506385.1 uncultured Planctomycetota bacterium | reverse complement strand
TTCGGCAACTCCGCAGCCACACCATTCGCCGGCGAAGAGCAAGCCTTACGGGATCGATCGGCAAGCCGCTCGATCCCATAAGGTGTGCCCAGTCCGAGTTTCCCTCGGCCCGCCATGCGCGCATGGCGCGCCGGGCGACGCTACTGCCCGGTCACGATCTCGAACGTGGCGCGGGTCTCGTCGCTCTCCTTGTAGCCGATGCGGATGGCGCGGGCACGCACGGTCGTCGTGCCTGCGGGCAGGCGCAGCGGCTGCGAGTAGAGCAGCCAGTGCGGGCTCTCTCCTTCGTCAAGGGTGTATGCGATGGAGGCGCCTTGGGTGCAGCAGTGGAGCTGGAGGAGCACGGGAGCCGTGAACGTGCCGCCCTCCGTGCCTGCCTCGGTCCCTGGGCTCTCCTTGCAGATGGGTGCGAAGAGGGGGGCCGCGGTCTGGGGCTGCTCGCCGTCGGGATACCAGGCGCGGACCATATCGGCCTCGGGGATCTCCCCCAGGTCGCCGACCTCGTCGCGCCAGTCGTCGAGCGCGTTGCGGAGCCGCTCGAGCTCAGGCGCGTAGGCGGGGTCGTCGGCCAGGTTGTGGATCTCCCACGGGTCGGCCTGGGTGTCGTAGAGCTCCTCGACGGGGCGGGGGCGGAACATGATGTCTTGCGGCGGCTCGAGCTCGCCGGCGAGGTGGAGCCGCCACATCTCCTGGAGGATGGGGTGGCGGTTGCGGTAGGGGATCCAGAGCAGGTAGGGCAGGTCGGGCCGGTAGTGGCGGATGTACTTGAAGCGCTTGTCGCGGGCGGCGCGGACCATGTCGTATGCCTCGTCGTGGCGGTCGCGGGAGGCGAAGACGTAGTCGCGGGGCGGAGCGGCCTGGTCACCGAGGAACGCCTGCCCCTGCATGTGCCACGGGACGGGCAGGCCGACGGCGGAGAGGACGGTCGGGCCGAGGTCGATGGTGCTCAGGAGCTGGTCGCTGACGCTGCCCGGCTCGATGCGGCCGGGCCATCGCGCGATCATGGGCATCCTGATGCCGGAATCGTAGGGCCAGCGCTTGCCGCGGGGGAGCGGGCCGTGGTCGCTCCAGTGCATGACGAGGGTGTTGTCGGCCAGGCCGTCCTCTTCGAGCTGGGCGAGCAGCTCGCCGAGGACGCGGTCGTTGGCCTCGATGTTCGTGTACATGCGGGCCATGGCGAGACGGACCTTGGGCGTGTCGGGGAAGTAGGGCGGCAGGGGGATGGCGTCGGGGTCGAAGGTCGGCTCGGGGCATTTCTCGGGCCACATCCCGCTCTCGTGGGTCGTCGTGGGGTTCCAGACGGCGAAGAAGGGTTGCGAGGGGTCGGGACGATGCCGCCAGTGGGCCTCGGTGCTCAACTCGTCCCAGGCGGTCAGCGGCGGTGTGAACTGGTAGTCGGTCTTGACGTTGTTGGTGCAGAAGTAGCCCGCGGCGCGGAGGTATTCGGTGAAGCACTTCACGTAGTGGGGCACGCAGGCCGAGTAGGGTGTGGGCATCCCCGCGGTGTAGCGGTTGGCGTGGGTCGTCCGCATGTGGTGGGTGCCGATGGAGATGGGATACATCCCCGTGATGACCGCGGAGCGGGCGGGGGCGCAGACCCCGCAGGTCGAGAAGGTGTTGGGCCATCGACAGCCCTCGGCAGCGAGTCGATCCAGGTTCGGCGTCCTCGCCACCGGATCGCCGTAGCATCCGTAGAAGGGGTTCGTGTCCTCGAAGGACACCCAGAGGATGTTCGGTCGCCGCGCATCTGGCACAGTTCTCTCCTTCGGCTCGGAGTCGTGAGTGTGGCCCCATCTTGCCGGGAGCGGCGGCCTTGTCAAGCGGCATTGCCGGGCGACGGCTTGCCGGAGTGCGGCGGGGCCAGTATGATGCCGCGCAGCCTGGTCAGAGTCTTCCAGCGCAACATGCGCGCATGTTGGGCCGAGGAAAACTCGGACTGGGC
>CAZDNN010000857.1:0-1951 GCA_964506385.1 uncultured Planctomycetota bacterium | reverse complement strand
GGAGCGATCCTCCCAGGAGGAACGACCATGCGAGCTGCCCTGATCGCGCTCGTGGCCTTTGTCCCGGCCCTTGCCATGGGTGACGTGATTCACCTGGCGGACGGCACTCGCCGCGAAGGGCGGGTGGTCGAGACCACGCAGACCGAGGTCGTGGTGGACGTTGGGGTGGGAAATGTGTCGCTCATGGTGCGGCTGCCGCGTGCCGACGTCGTGCGCATCGAGCACAAGGCGAGCGTCCACGACGTTCTGATGGCCGACTACGCCAGGCGGCTGACCCAGGCGCAGGCGGGTGGCGCGGACGGCTGGTATGGCTTCGGCGTCTGGTGCGTCGAGCAGCGGGTGCTCAAGGAGCAGGCCCGGGCGGCCTTCGAGCGTGCCGTCGCCGCCGACCCCGACCACGCGCAGGCCCACGCCGCGCTCGGCCACGTGAAGCTCAACGACGCCTGGATGACCCGCGACCGCGCCATCGCCGTCCTCGCCCCCGAGGTGACCGAGGCCGCCGTGACGGCGCGCCAGGAGGCCCTCGCTGCACGCAAGGAGGCCGAGCAGGCGCAGGCCGCGGCCCTCGAGGCCCAGAAGCAGCTCACCGAGCTCCAGGCACAACTCGATCAGCTCAAGAAGGAAAACGAGTCCCTCCGCATCCAGCTTGCCGCGCCGCCGCCCCCGCCGCCGCGGCCACGCGTGATCTACCGTCCCATCTTCATCCGCCCCCCGAGGAAGAAGCCCTCCACCGACCGCGGCTCCCTGCCCAAGGCCAAGGCTCCCGCCACATCGACCCAGCCGGCCGAAGGCAAGCCTCCCGAGGCGCAGGAGGACGAGGGCGGGGAGTAGCTCCAAGCCACGAGCTGCGAGCCGCCAGCCGCGAGCCTCAAGCCACAAGCTGCAAGCCTCAAGCGCCAAGCTGCGAGCCACGGGCCTCAGGCCTCAAGCCAGCGGCCGAGAGCCGGGAGGCGGATTGAGTGGGGAGTGTCGAGGCGCGAGGTCCGGGCGGAGGAGAGCGCGGGAGTGTGGAGTGCGGAATGCGGCGTGAGTTGACGCCTCCCCCCGCCCTCTCTGGTCACGCATCACGCATCACGCATCTTTCCTCCTCACGGCATCTCGAACTCGTGGCCCTCGGGGCGGAAGCTGAGGACGGGACAGGGCGCCTTGCGGACGACCTTCTCGGCGACGCTGCCAAAGAGCGCGTGCTGGAGGCCGGTGCGGCCGTGGGTCGGGATGACGATGAGGTCGATGGCCTCCTCACGCGCGTAGCGGACGATCTCGAGGAACGCCGTGCCGCGGCGGAGCGCGAGCGTGACGGCCAGCTCCTCGCGTGTCTCCTTCGGCACCACCTGCTCGAGGTGCTCGCGGGCGCCCCTCTCGAGTTCCTCGAAGAAGCCGGCGTCGAGGACAGGGGCGATGGGCTCGAACTGCAAGAGCATCTCCGTGGTCGGGATGACGTGGAGGACGTGGAGCGCGGCGGCGTAGTCGCGTGCGATGCCGATGGCGTAGCGCAGCGCCTGGCTGGCGTAGTCGGAGAAGTCGGTGGGGAAGAGCACCGCGCGCACGCGGAAGGGCCTGCGGATTTGCGCGACCAGCGCGTCGCGCCGGGCCTCCATGTGCTCGCGCGAGCGCGCCTCGACGACCAGGCGGAGCACGGGCTCGGTGTTCGACGGCCGGACGTTGAACCACCAGTCGTCATAGGCGACGCTCAGGCCGTCGAGGCGCAGGGCCTCGCCGTCGGCGTAGGTCTCCGCCAGCTCCTCGATCTTGCCCTCCTTGTCCTCCACTTCGCTGTTGATCTCGCCGCTGGCGAAGTAGCGGCGGAGCGGCGCGATGAGTTGGCTGAATGGCTTGCCCTCGCGGGTGACCAGGGCGAGGACCTTGAGGAGGGCGAGGGCGCCGCTGTCGCAGTAGTGGTTCTCGCGGAAGTAGTAGTGGCCGCTTAGCTCGCCGCCGAAGGCCGCGTCGT
>CAZDNN010000856.1:0-1964 GCA_964506385.1 uncultured Planctomycetota bacterium | reverse complement strand
TGGGGCCTCGCCCTCCCGAGTCACGGCACCGGAGCGCTGCGGCCCTCGCCCTGATAGCGCTCGAGCAGGCCCGTCAGCCGCTCGACGACGTCGGGGCGTTCGAGCCAGAGGTTCGTCGTCTCGGCGGGGTCGTCGGCCATGTGGTAGAGCTGGCCCTCTGGGCCGCCGGGGGCGGGGTCCTCGCGGCGGGGCTGGCTGAAGCCGCCGGAGCCGAGGCCGAGGATGAGCTTCCACGGGCCCTGGCGGATCGAGAACATCCCGTCCACCGAGTGGTGGACGATGGCCTCGCGGAGCGGCCGCTCGACCTCGTCCCCGAGCAGGTAGGGCAGGATGTTGACGCTGTCGGGCGCCGCGTCCTCAGGCAGGCCGGTGCCGAGGATGGCCGCGGCGGTGGCCATCAGGTCGATCAGGCAGACGGTCTCGTCGCAGGTGCTGCCGGCGGGCACCCGGCCGGGCCATCGGACGATGAAGGGCTCGCGGTGCCCGCCGTCCCAGATGTCGGCCTTGAAGCCTCGCCAGTCGCCGCAGGACTTGTGGCCGTAGGTCTCGCCGTCCACGTCGCAGGGCCGCGCGCCGTTGTCACTCGTGACGACGATCAGCGTGTTGTCCGCCGCGCCGAGCTGGTCGAGGGTGTCGAGCACCTGGCCGACCATGTGATCGACGACGGCGACCATGTCGCCGCGCAATCCGGCCTCGCTGGCGCCGACGAAGCCCTCTGGCGGGATGCAGGGCCGGTGGGGGGCCGACGGGGTGAGGTAGAGGAAGAAGGGCTGGCCGGGGCTCGCCGTGTGCTGGCGGCGCAGCCAGTCGCAGGCCCTGGCGGCGAAGGTCAGGTCCACGTCCTCGTCCCGCCAGCCCTCGACCATGAGTCCAGGCCGCTGCTGGGGGTTGATGGGGTCCTTCGGGCGGTCGGGCACGCCGACGGTGCGGTCGTTCTCGAGGAAGCAGTATGGCCGCATGTCCAGCGAGCCGGCGATGCCGAAGAAGTAGTCGAAGCCGCGGGTCGTGGGGCCGTCGGTGAAGGGCTGGGAGTAGTCGATCTGCTCGCCGCTCTCCTCGATCCAGTTGTGGGCGTCGAGGTCGCTGGGCAACAGGTCGCGCGCGCCGCTCTTGAAGGCCCAGCCGAGGCCGAGGTGCCACTTCCCGACCGCCGCGGTGGCGTAGCCCTGCTCGCGGAGCATCGCCGCGACGGTCAGGCGGTCGCGCTCGATGAGCGGCCGCGAGTGACCCCACATGACGCCTCGCTGGAGCCGGCTGCGCCAGCAGTAACGCCCGGTCATCACGCCGTAGCGGCTCGGAGTGCACACGGCGGAGGCCGAGTGGGCGTCGGTGAACCGCATGCCCTCGGCGGCCAGGCGGTCCATGTTCGGCGTCGGGATCTTCGTGGCGCCGTAGCAGCCCACGTCGCCATAGCCCATGTCGTCGGCCATGATCCACACGATATTCGGCCGGTCTGACAGCGTGCTCATGCGGCTCCTTTCGCGGGATTGGGTGTCGATGGCGCGCGATCATAGTGACTGCGGCGGAGACGATCAAGGCCGCCTCGCAGCGCTCCCCCGCCAGCCCCTGCATCGCCCCCCTGCGGCCAGGCACATCTCGTCGAGCAGCAGCTTCATCCCCTCGACGTCGTCGCCCACCGAGCGGCCGTATCGGCGCGAGACGGCCGCCTTCTTCAGCCGATCGAGGATCTCGCGCATCAGCCCCGGCTTGCTGCCAGAGTCGAGGATCCAGCTCAGCAGCCCCGCCGTCCACGTCCCGCCCAGGCACCCATTGGCCTCGACGAGCCGCGTCGTCGGTCCCGCCCTCGCCGCCGCAATCCCTGCCGCCCCGCCACCGCACACGCCCGGGCTCCTCGCGACGGGTGGGGCGCGATCCTACCACGCCGGCGCCTGCGATCCAATCGGCAACGTTCTTCGTTGACGACCGCCGAGCGAATGGGTACAAGTAGAGGGTCTCTGGAAGAA
>CAZDNN010000855.1:0-1967 GCA_964506385.1 uncultured Planctomycetota bacterium | reverse complement strand
CGACGACGACGAGGGCGAGGACGATTCAGAACACCGGGCCGCGGTCCCCAAGATCCGGGGCCAGACTCGCCGCGCCCCACGGCAACCACTACCACCTCGGCGTCAAGCAAGAGCCTTGATCCGTTGACGCCGTCCGCCGCGCGCGGTACGATGGGGGCAGAAGGAGAGGAGCTCCCATGGCAAAGCGTCGGTCCATCGGCCAGTACCTGCTCGACCAGCTCCACCGCCGGGGCGTCGGGCACATCTTCGGCGTGCCTGGCGACTACGTGCTGGGCTTCTACGACCTCATCGAGGCGAGCAGGATCCAACGCGTTGGGACGACTCGCGAGGACGCCGCAGGCTTCGCGGCCGATGCCTACGCGCGGGTGCGGGGCCTCGGCGCGGCGTGCGTGACCTACTGCGTCGGCGGCTTCAACCTCGCGAATCCCGTGGCGGGGGCCTACGCCGAGAAGTCGCCCGTCGTCGTCATCAGCGGCGCGCCGGGCGTGAAGGAACGCCAGCCCGATCCCCTGCTCCACCATCGCGTCCGCGACTTCTCGACCCAGCGGCAGGTCTTCGACCACATCACCGTGGCCAGTGCCTCGCTCGACGACCCGCTCACGGCCTACCACGAGATCGACCGCGTCCTCCATGCCGTCGAGCGCTACAAGCGGCCCGGCTACATCGAGGTCCCGCGCGACATGGTGGACGTAGTCCGCGCCCATCGGTCCCGCGTGCCGAGGGCCGAGGAACTGGTGGACGAGGCGGCGCTCGACGAGTGCGTCGCCGAGGCCGCTGCCCTGCTCAACGCGAGCAAGCGGCCCGTGATCCTCGCGGGAGTCGAGGTGCATCGCTTCGGGCTTCAGGAGGCGCTTGCCGAGCTCGTCGAGCGGACGCGGATCCCAGTGGCGGCCACGCTGCTCGGCAAGTCGGTCATCAGCGAGGAGCATCCCCTCTACCTGGGCGTCTACGAGGGGGCCATGGGCCAGCACGCGGTTCAGGAGCGCGTCGAGTCCGCCGACTGCGTCCTCATGCTCGGCTGCTTCATGACCGACATCAACCTGGGCGTCGGCACGGCGAACCTGGATATGGGCCGGGTCATCTCGGCGACCTCCGAGCGCGTCGGCATTCGCCGCCACGCCTATGACGACGTGCCGCTGCGCAGCTTCTTCGAGGCCCTCCTGGGCACGACGCTGCGGCGGCGCGGCAAGCCGGCCATGCCGCGCCGCGGATCGCCGTGGGGCGAAATGCCCGCCGACGATGCGCGCATCACCATCCGCGCGCTCTTCCAGATGCTCAACGACTTCATCACCGAGGACATGGTCGTCATCGCCGACATCGGCGACAGCCTGTTCGGCGCCATCGACCTCACTATCCACAAGCGCACCGAGTTCCTGAGCCCCGCCTACTACACCTCAATGGGGTTCGCTGTGCCCGCCTCCATCGGCGCGCAACTCGCGGACCCGGCGCTGCGCCCGCTGGTGCTCGTCGGCGATGGCGCCTTCCACATGACCGGCCTCGAGGTCTCGACGGCGGCGCAGCTCGGCCTCAACCCCATCGTCATCGTCCTCGACAACCACGGCTACGGCACCGAGCGCCAGATCCACGATGGCGCCTACAACGACATCGCCGACTGGGCCTTCTGCAAGGTGCCGGAGGTCGTCGGTGGCGGCTGGGGCTTCGAGGTCCGCACGGTGGCCGACTTCCACCGGGCTCTCGCTGCCTCCCTGGCCAACCGCGACAGCTTCAGCATCCTGGAGGTCGATCTCGACCCCCACGACACCTCCCCGGCCCTCGAGCGCCTCGGCGTCCGCCTCAGCAAGCGCGTCAAGGGCAAGGCATCTCCGTGACCCGCCTGCATTGGCGACCGATGCAAGGCCGCCAGGCCGAAGGGAACGATCTCCAATGGGGCGAGCGAATGCGGCGGATGGGGAGGCGCATTTCGGATTTGCGCAATTGCGCAACGCCGGAACATCTGTCATGATCAC
>CAZDNN010000854.1:0-1969 GCA_964506385.1 uncultured Planctomycetota bacterium | reverse complement strand
GGGAAGGACCCCCTGAGTGGCGATGCCATCACGCTCATCTGCCCCCATGACAACCACGTCTTCCGCGTCCCCCGCGCCCAGCTCGGCCTCGACGCCGAGGCGGACGCCGACCAGGTGCAGGCGAAGATCGTGGGCGTCGCGTGCCCGAAGTGCGGGAAGCGGGATTGCGTGCTGGCGGTCTACTGCCTGGCGTGCGGGAAGCCGTTCGCGCCGCCGAAGACGGCGGTGAAGGTCAAGGAGTTCAAGTGCCCCCACTGCGGGAAGAGCCCCTGGGGGCGTTGAGGCGGCGGGCCCTGGGCCCGCGCCGTGAGACGACACCACATGATGGGTTCACATCCGTTGGAGACAGTCCGATGCGCACTGCCTGGCTGCTGCCCCTGGTGATCGCCGCCGCCGGCTGCTCGTCCCGCGAGGAGCCCGCGGTCCCCGTGCCGCTGAGCGCTTCCGAGGCGCCCGCGATGCCTCTCATCACCCTCGAGGAGGTGAAGGCGGCGCTCGGGAAGCCCGAGGGCAAGGCGCTGCTGGTGGTGCTGTGGCGCGCCGAGGCCGACGGGACCGAGGCCGCTCTGGCCGCTGCCGACGCGATGGCCGCCCGCCACGCCAAGGAGGGGCTCAAGACGCTGGCGCTGAACATCGATATGCCCGACGCGGTGCGGGAGCAGGCCCTGCCGCTCCTCGAGACGCTGGGTCTCAAGAGCCTGGAGGCCAGGGCCTATCAGGACGACGTGATGGGCCTGGGCATGGTCCTCGACGCCTCGTGGGGGGGCCAGGTGCCTGCGGCATTCGTCTACGACGCAGAGGGCGCGCAGCGCTACAAGGCACGCGGGAAGGGCGCCGTGGAAGGCGCGGCGGCCGCTGTGGCGGCGGCGCTGGCGGGAGGGTGAGCCGGCGGACAGTTCCTCAGAGGCTCGCCGCAAAGCGGCGGAGCATGAGGATGACATAGCCGGTGAAGTAAGTGGCGTAGTTGATCGTGAGGGCGGCCTCGAGCCGGTCGCCGACCATGGGATCGGCGATGGGGACCTCCATCGCGTTGCCCCCCTGATAGCCAGGCAGGCGGTGGCCGCCGGGCTCGAAGAGCTCGATGCGCAGGATGGCGCGGTACGGCACCTTGTGGGGATGCCTCTCGGCGAAGTGGGCCATCATCTCGTCGCGGTTCCCCCCGTAGCGCAGGATTTCCCGCTCGATCACGCTCGGCTCGATCAGGTTCTCGGCCCTGGAGAGATAGGGGAGCATGAAGTCGATCTCGATCTGGAGGGGGTAGAACTCGCCGTCGGCGGCGATGCCGGCGCGCCGCAGGTCGTCGGCGCACGCGAGGATATCGGCAACTATCTCGGCGGCCTCGCGGGCCGTGTAGCGGCGGGGCATGTAGTCCTGGTTCTCGGAGTCGATGGCGTCCTCGGCCTCACCGCGGCGTTCGAGTGCCTGGAGCAGCTCCGCCAGCGGCCCTATCGGCTGCTCCTCGGCGAGCCACAGCCGAAGGTCGTCGAAGCTGGGCGACTCGAACCCCAGCCAGTGGACGACCCAGGGGCTCGAGAGCAGCGCCTCGACGAAGGCCGGAATGTCCTGGGCGGAGGCGAGTGCCGCGGGGAAGGTGTACATCGCGGCGATATGCTCTTCGCTCATGGGGGCGCCGGCCTGGTAGGCGAGCTGCCCGTCGGCGAGGAGCAGGGCTCGGATGAAGGGGTTGTCGTAGTCGAAGGCCTGGCGGCGCACGGCCTCGACGACTGCCGGGACACGGGCACGGACCTCGTCGGGCTCGATGATCTGGAGCTCGATGTAGTGGCGCTCCCGCAGCCGCTCGACCACCGTGGGAATGGCGTCGGCGACCCTCTTGGCCGGCGGACGCGGCAGCCAGAGCTGGCAGTGGACGTTCTCGGCGGGGTACTCGAGGGCCCGCCCGTCCCGCCAGATCTCGACGAAGCGGCGGGTCATCTTCTTCACCAGCGTGTCCGGCCGCATCTCGGGCGGG
>CAZDNN010000853.1:0-1979 GCA_964506385.1 uncultured Planctomycetota bacterium | reverse complement strand
GCATTTTCCTGGTCTCTCTGGCGACCTGGGCCGCGAGATCCCGCGTTGTAGTGCTAAGGCTTCGTGCAGCCGGTAGGGAGCCGGTCGGGCGGGGTGGCGCGCTGGCCGAGTTCTTTGGAGTAGAGTGGCAGTGTGAAGCCGGGGATGGGGGCGGTGCAGAACTCGACGACGCCAGCCAGCATGCGCGACACCCCGTTGCCTACGCCTTCGAGGCCGCCGGCCCAGATGCCGAAGAAGGGGTCCTTCTCGAAGGCGACTCGCCGCATGGTGGCAGGGATTTCGAGTGGGGAGATCAGGATGTTGCCAATGCCGCGGCCGGCGCGGGCGAGTGGGCCTTGCGCGGGGATGCGGACGTTGTTGTAGGAGGCGAAGTCCTGGGCCAGGGCGCCCGCGGGCGCCGCGGCCAGGACCGTGGCGGCCAGGAGGATGAGGAGGGCGAGGCGGGTCATCACTTCCCCGTTCGTACGTCGTCGATGACGTTGGTGAAGATATCGCCGAGAAGGCCGTTGCCGTCCGTCGAATCGCCGCCGAGTCTGCGGCGGAGCACGGGGGCCTTTATCCCCGGAATGGGCGCGACGACGGCCTCCGAGGCGCCGGTCACCATCCGCTCGAGTCCGTTGCCGAAGCCCTCGATGGGGCCGGCGACGAGGCCGGCGAAGAGGTTCTGCTCGACCGTGATGCGGCGCATGGTCATTGGGATTTCGAGGGGCGCGATGAGCACGTCCTTGAGGCCGTTGGTGATGTGGCCTGTGGTCGAGTACTGCTTGCGGCGGGTCAGGCGGTAACGCCGCTCGCTGCGGCCCCGGTCGCCGCTGCGGCGCTGGCTCGTGATGGCGCGGTAGACCGGGCAGTCCGCCAGGCTGTCGGCCGCCAGCGCCGGCTGGGCGCCGCCCAGCAGCGTGAGGGCGAGGACGGGGACGCTCAGGGCCAGGAGCCAACGGCACCTCATGGCTTCTCTCCTTGTTCCGCCGGCGGCGCCAACCGCCCGGCGTAAGGCGGCGTCGCGGTGGCCAGGCCCCGCGACACCCGCTCGATGATTCTCCACCGTGGGCCGTCGGGCGCCACGCGGTAGTCGAAGCGCTCGGCGTCCCGCTCGTGCTGCACTGTGACCCGGAACGCGCGGCCTTCGCCCTTCGCCCGCCTCTCGGGCTCCAGATCGATGGCCAGCGCCGCTGCTGCCTCGCGCCGGAGTTCGCGCGCGAATGCCTCGCGGCCCTTCGCAGCCAGCTCCGCCTCGAGCGCCTCGCGGGCAGGCCCGGCGAAGCAGGCCAGATGCGCGTCCACGTCGCCCTCCCACGCCGCCCGCCAGGAGTCCCAGATCGGGTGTGCCTGGGGCAGCGTGGGTGGCTGGGGGGCCGCATGCCGGCGCTTCGGCCGGGTCCGACGCCCCCAACTGACGCCCACGGCGACCGCGAGCCCGACGACGATCAGCCCGAGCACAACCTGCACGCGGGCATCCGCCACCAGCCGCGACAGCCAGGGCGCACGCTGGCGCTCCGAGTCACTCACGCTGCCCATTATAGGCATCCGCTCCCCGCCCCGTCAAGCGCAATCTCGAGGCGCTAACGCGTTGTTACAAATGGACATGGATCGCGGCCGCAGGGGCCGCCTGCGACGGGGCGCGCCCTGCGCTGCGGATGCCGGCGGTCCGCAGCCCTGGGCGCTGGCGGAGGTCAGGGGGGCGCTCGTGCCGAAGCCGGCGGCTTCCCTGGCGCCCCCGTCCGCGTGGCCACGCGAGATGGGCGGAGAGAGACGGGACCGGCCGTGCGGCGTCGCTGCGGGCCGTGGCGGCCGCCGGGGACGGCTCGCAGCCTGCCGCGCATGCATCCCGCTCCCCTCCACCCTTACAATGCGAGCGCCCCGCCAGAAATCCGGGTGCGGAAAAAGAAAAGGCGCCCGGCGACGGGGGTTTCTGGACTTACGTCGAAAGAAGCCAGCCTTGTCGCTTGGCGTCGCGTTCCTGCCTCCCGAGACTCCGA
>CAZDNN010000852.1:0-1979 GCA_964506385.1 uncultured Planctomycetota bacterium | reverse complement strand
GGGTCCGAGCCCGGCCGTGTCCCCTCGGTACCGTGTGCCATCCCAGGAGAGCAAGCCAGCGATTCGGATGGGCCGGGGCAGCGGTCGCGCCGCCCCACACTGTCAGGCACTGCGTGCAGAAAGGAGAACGAGACGATGCCGAATCAGGACTCCGCGAATCCGTTCGTGATCGCGCAACAGCAGTTCGACGAGGCCGCCGAGCTGCTCGGCCTCGAACCCGCGATGCGGGCATTCCTCCGGCAGCCCATGCGCGAGTTCCGCGTCCACATCCCCGTCCACATGGACGACGGCTCGGTCGAGGTCTTCGAGGGCTTCCGCGTCCAGTACAACGACGCCCGCGGCCCGACCAAGGGCGGCATCCGCTTCCACCCCCACGAGACCATCGACACGGTCCGCGCCCTCGCCGCCTGGATGACCTGGAAGTGCTCGGTGGTGGACATCCCGCTCGGCGGCGGCAAGGGCGGCGTCATCTGCTCGCCCAAGGACATGTCGCCCACCGAACTCGAGCGCCTCAGCCGCGCATACATCCACGCCGTCGGACGCATCATCGGCCCCTCCATCGACGTCCCCGCACCCGACGTATACACCACCCCCCAGATCATGGCCTGGATGATGGACGAGTTCTCCAAGCTCGCCGGCCAGGAGAGCTTCGGCGTCATCACCGGCAAGCCCCTCGGGCTCGGCGGCTCCGCAGGCCGCGGCGACGCCACCGCACGCGGCGGATGGATCACCATCCGCGAAGCCGCCCAGGCCCTCGGCATCTCCCTCGACGGCGCCACCGTCGCCATCCAGGGATACGGCAACGCAGGCTCCTTCGCCGCCATCCTCGGCGCCGAGCTCTACGGATGCAAGATCGTCGCCGTCACCGACACCCGAGGCGGCGCCATGAACCCCAACGGACTCGACCCCCACGCCGTCCTCAAGCACAAGCGCCAGACCGACTCCGTCGCAGGCTTCCCCGAGAGCGACGGCATCACCAACGACGAGGTCCTCGAACTCGATGTAGACATCCTCGTCCCCGCCGCACTCGAAAACGTCATCACCGCCGCCAACGCCCCCAACATCAAGGCCAAGATCGTCGCCGAAATGGCCAACGGCCCCACCACCCCCGAAGCCGACGCCATACTCCACGACGCAGGCACCCACGTCATCCCCGACTTCCTCTGCAACGCCGGCGGCGTCACCGTCAGCTACTTCGAGATGGTCCAGAACTTCAACCACTACTACTGGACCGAGGCCGAGGTCCACGACCGCCTCGACGCCAAGATGACCGACGCCTACCAGGCGGTCCTCGCGGCCTCGAAGCGTCACGGCGCCCACATGCGCCTCGCCGCCTACGCCGTCGCCGTCCAGCGCGTCGCCGAGGCCGTCAGGCTCCGCGGCTGGGTCTGAGCGGCTCCGCGCAGCCCTGTTGACCAACGTCTGGCGCCCGACCTGGGGGAGGATCGGGCGCCAGACTCATCTCCCCCCCCGCCATCGCCCCTCTTCCAATCGTCCTCGTCGTCGTCCTCGATCTCTTCTCTTCGTCCTCTCTGGGGGAACCCTTCTTGAGGAGAAGGGCTTCCCCCAGACCCCCTCCGAAGACCTCTGGGTAAGCGGTACCGCCTGAGAGAGATTACGCGGGCTGGCAGGACGGAAGAGGATTCCGGGCACCCCCTGGCAACACGACCCGAGCCTGATGAGCGCCCGAGCGGGTTCTCATCGCCACCGGGACCGCATCCAATGCAGAGGTCTCTACCGAGGAGGGGGTCAGGGGGAGGAAGCCGCTTTCTACAGAGCGGCGGACCGCGTGTGTGTGCTCGACCAGGCGCTCTTCTACTACTTCGCGCGGGACCCGCACGGCACGGAGCTGGATGCCTGGAAGCCGACGATCCTCGACGGCGAGGCGAACCTGGGGTACTACGAGAGCGGCGAGCAAAGGGTGGGCCCGCAGGTGGCCCCCCGCGAGCCGCCTCGCCACCCCTGGCAGGAGCTTGACT
>CAZDNN010000851.1:0-1979 GCA_964506385.1 uncultured Planctomycetota bacterium | reverse complement strand
GCGGGCGGCCCGCGTGCCTGGGAGCTTTGATTCAGAATCGTGGCGAGCCATATAGGCCGCGCGGGGTGAGGTCGCCGCGGGTTGGTCGCGGATTGACAGCGGGCGGGGCACTGCTTACGATACGCGGCGTTGCCAGGCACAGACACTGCTAAGGGGACCGCGATGATCCGACTGGGTGCCCCGCTGTTCGGCGTGGACATGGCTGACCCCGATGCCGTTGCTCGGGCGTGTCGCGAGCTCGGCTACGGCGCCATCTACTGCCCCGACCTGGATCCCGACGACGAGCAGGCCTGCCGCGACTATGGCGCCGCCATCCGCGACAGGGGCCTGATGGTCGCCGAGGCGGGCATCTGGATCCGGCTGGTCGGGCCCGACGAGCACGAGGCCGAGGCGAACCTCCAGAGGGCGATCCGCCGCATGCGCGTCGCCGAGCTGGTCGGCGCCCAGTGCTGTGTGGACATCGCCGGCTCGTTCCACCCCACGAGCTGGCACGGCGCCCATCCCGACAACGTGTCAGACGTGCTCTTCGAGGCCGCCGTCGTCATCGCCCGCACCATCATCGATGAGGTGCAGCCTCGCCGCGCCAAGTTCACCTACGAGATGATGCAGTGGACCCTCCCCGACAGCGCCGACAGCTACCTCGCCCTCATCGAGGCGGTGGACCGCGATGCCTTCGGCGTGCACCTCGACCCCACGAACCTGATCAACTCGCCCCGCCGCTTCTACGATACCGCTGCCGTCATCCGAGAGTGCGTCGAGAAGCTCGGCCCCCACATCGCTTCCTGCCATGCCAAGGACGTGGCCCTCGATCCCGAGCACGCCATCGTCCACCTCACCGAGACCCGCATCGGCACGGGCAACCTCGATTACGCCACGTACCTCGTGTGCCTGGACTCGCTGGGCCGCGACGTGCCGCTGATGCTGGAGCATCTGCCGGACGCCGGGGAGTACCAGCTCGCCGCCGACGAGGTCCGCCGCATCGCGGTGCGCATGGGCATTGACCTCGGGTGAGGCCGGGGCGCAGGGGGCGCATTTGGACTTGATCTGGAGAGCCCCATTCTGTATGATGCCTGAGAGTAGCTGACGGGCAGAGCTTGGCTCAACGGTGACCACGCACCACGCCGGGCCGGGCGAGTGTGCGTAACATCAGGCACGCTCGGGAGTTCCAGTCACCCAGATGGCGTCGGCGAGCGGGTTCTCGGTGAACCGTGCGGGAGTTTGTGACAAAAGGAACAAAGTCCGGGAAGCCGCACTTGACCCCCATGGCTGGATCATTTACCCTGCAGATCGCGAGGTGCCCCGGGGACAAGGGCTAGAGAGGTACCAAGAGCGCGCATGAGCGACAGCGGCGAGGCCGCCCAGGATACTGCTGGGCGGCAAGTCAGGACGCTGGCTATCAGCGGCAAGGGCGGGGTGGGCAAGACCACCCTGGCGGCCTCGCTGGCTCGGCTTTTCGCCAGCGAAGGCCGCGATGTGATCGCCATTGACGCGGATCTGGACGCCAATCTCGCCGCAGCCCTCGGCGTGCCCGACGGCGAGGCCATCCAGCCCATCTGCCAGATGACCGAGCTCATCGCCGAGCGCACCGACAGCGGCCCAAGGGGCTACGGCAAGCTATTCAAGCTCAATCCTACCGTCAGTGACATCCCGGATACCTACAGCATCGTCCACGACGGTGTCCGCCTCATGGTCCTCGGGGCGCCGAAACGCGGCGGCGATGGCTGCGCGTGCCCCGAGAACGTCTTTCTGAGGAACCTGTTGTCCCACCTCGTCCTCCAGCGCGACGAGATGCTCATCGTGGACCTCGAGGCCGGCATCGAGCACCTGGGACGTGCGACCTGCGCGAACATCGATGCGCTGATCGTCGTCGTCGAGCCCGGCCGCCGCAGCGCCCAGACCGCCGCGACCGTCCGCCGCATGGCCGACGAGATCGGCATCCGCCACGTCTTCCTCGCCGCCAACAAGATCCGATCGCCTCA
>CAZDNN010000850.1:0-1999 GCA_964506385.1 uncultured Planctomycetota bacterium | reverse complement strand
GTGCCCGCGAGCGCGCGGCACAAGCGGCTGTTCGTCATCAAGCAGCCCATCGGCGTGTGCGCGATGATCTCGCCGTGGAATTTCCCGCTGTTCCTCCAGGGCCGCAAGATCGCCCCCGCCCTCGCCGCAGGGTGCACCTGTGTGTGCCGCCCCTCGACCGAGACGCCGCTCAACCTCATCAAGCTCTTCGAGGTGCTCGAGGACGCCGGCGTGCCCGCGGGCGTGGCCAACCTGATCATGGGGCCGGCGGGCGAGTGCATGGAGCCGTTCTATGAGCACTCCGAGGTCAAGCAGCTCAGCTTCTCGGGCTCGACGGAGATCGGCAAGGAGATCATGCGCAAGGCGGCCGACGGGGTGAAGACGATCAGCATCGAGCTTGGGGGCCACGCCCCCTTCATCGCGTTTCCCGACTACGGCGCGGAGGCGGCCGCGAAGTTCGCGGCCCTCAGCAAGTTCCGCAACGCGGGGCAGAGCTGCATCTCGGCCAGCCGCTTCTACATTCACGAGAGCATCTACGACGACTTCTGCGCCGCCGTGGTCGCTGAGGCCGAGGCCATCGTGGTCGGCAACGGTCTCGACGAGGGCGTGACCATGGGCCCGATGGCGGAGCCAGGCCATCAGGCGAAGGCCCTCCGCCTGACTGAGGACGCCGTCGCCAGGGGCGCGAGACTCCTGACCGGCGGCAAGCGGCCTGAGCACCTGCCCAAGGGCTACTTCGTCGAGCCGACCGTCCTGGCCGATGTGCCCCGCGAGGCCGCGATCATGCGGGAGGAGCCCTTCGTCCCCGTCATGCCCATCGTTCCGTTCAAGACGGCCGACGAGGCGCTCGCCATGGCCAACGACTCGACCTACGGCCTGGCGTCCTATGTGGCGACGAGGGACATCAGCACGGCCGTGAAGATGGTGGAGGGGATCGAGGCGGGGATCGTCTCGGTCGGCGACTTCTCGCCCGCCACGGTCCAGGCCCCCTTCGGCGGCTGGAAGCAGAGCGGCATCGGCCGCGAGGGCGGCCACGAGGGCATAGACGAGTACCTCGAGTCGAAGTACATCTCGCTGGCCGTCGAGTGACGAGCGCTGGAAGGCGGTGTTCTGGGGGAACGAGGCGCGCGAACCGACAAGGCGTGGGAACGGCCAGGGAGGCCGGGGGCATTCAGGCACCGGGGGCTGCGACGAGCCAGTTCTCGAGCGGCAGGTTGGGGATGCGCTCGAAGTGGCGGGCGTTGTTGGTGACGACCGTGAGCCCGCGGCTGACGGCGACGCCGGCGATCTGGAGATCCAGGTCACCCACCGGTCGCGCCTGGCTGCGGAGCTCGGCCTTGAGGCGGCCGAAGCACTCCATAGCGGCATCGTCCGTCGGGAGGACGATGGGGCCGGGAGGCGCGAAGAAGCGGCGAATCCTGGCCAGGTTCGCCTCGACATGCGACGAGTAGTACGCTCCGAAGTAGAGCTCACCCAGGGTGGGGATTGCCACCGATACTGCTCGCACTCCGACACTGGCGAGCCGCGACTTCACGGTCTCGTTCCCATTCAGCAGGTAGATGCAGGTGTCGGTGTCGAGCACGTAGCGGAGGGGCTGGCTCATCCGTCGTCCCTATCGAGGAGGTCCACGCCTCGATGTGATGCGGTCCGCGCGGCATAGATCTCCGCGATGAGTTCCTCGGGCGTGCGCGCATCCTGCCAGCCGCCGCATTTGTCCAGGAACGCTTGAGTGGCTTGTGGGCCGTCGTCGGGAGCCGGCTCATGGTCCAGCTCCCGGCGAAGCTCAGCGAGCTCCCGCTCGATGTCTTGCAGCCTCCGGATGGCTTCTTGCCGGCTGAGCGTCACGTCGCGCTCCGTTCTGCGTGCTGAAGAACCAGCTAGGCCTACATACCCTGGATTATCGCGCGGCGATCCCCGAGAGTCAACAGGCTCAACTGCCGCGAGCACGGTCTTGGGCGTCTGCGCTCACAGATGGACGACCTGGATGCCGGCGAGCTGGGCGTAGGCTTTGAACTGCCAT
>CAZDNN010000849.1:0-2001 GCA_964506385.1 uncultured Planctomycetota bacterium | reverse complement strand
GAGACGATCTCCACGCCCCTGGACTCGAGCTCCTCGAGCGTAGCGATCTCCTCGGAGCCCTCGGTGGTGAGGTGGACCCCGGCGTTGACGAAGATGAGGCAGGCGGGCAGGGGGTCGGCGTCGCGGAGGGTCTTGAGGAACGCCTTCATCAGGATGCGGCCCAGCTCGTCGTCGCCCAGGCCCATCACATTGTTCTTGACGAACACCGTGGCCCTGGCGGCGCCGGCGGGGAGGTCGCAGGCGATCATCTCAGGCTCCGTCTCGGGCGTCGCCGCGCCCACGGGTGCGGTGACGGAGAGCTGGAACTCGCCCTGGGCCACCTCCTCCCACTCGACGGCGGCGCCGAGCGACATCGCCATCCGCGTCACGTTCTCCCGCGACGCCGCGTTATTGAGCAGGATGGTCAGGAGGGCTCCCGGATTGGCCTCGATGGCCCGCTTCGTCCGGATCACGGGCTCCGGGCACGCCAGGTTCCTGAGATCGAGAGTCTCCATCAGCGCGTCCTCCTCAGGCGAGGAAAGGGTTGGCCACGGAAGCACAGAGAGCACAGAGAGGAAGAAGGACTCAGACAGGATACCAGGATGAACGGGATTCGCCAAGAGCCGAGCTGCTCCTCTTGCCCCGTCCGGCTCCTCTCCGGGCCGTCTGTGCCTGTGTGGCTACGCCTTCTTCTTCCCCGCGATGGCGTGGACGGCGCGGATGGCGGCGTCGATGTCGGCGCCGGTGTTGCCGAAGCCCGGGGCGAGGCGGACGGTGCCCTGGGGGAGGGTGCCGAGGTGGCGGTGCGCGGCGGGCGCGCAGTGGAGGCCAGGGCGGCAGAGGACGCCGTGGTCGGCTTCGAGGGCGCGCGCGACGCGGTCGGGCGGCAGGCCCTCGAGGGTGAAGCTCATGAGCAGGGCCGTGCCGTCGTCCGGCGCGACGATGCGGATGCCCGGGACGCCGCGCAGGCCGTCGATGAGGCGCTGGGTGAGGCGGCGCTTGTGGTCGCCGAGGGGGCCGTGCTCGTCGAGGTGGGCGAGGCCGCCGCGCAGGCCGGCGATGCCGTGGAGGTTGAGGGTTCCCGCCTCGTAGCGGTCGGGGGCGAAGGTCGGCTGCTCGGTCTGCTCGCTCTGGCTGCCCGTGCCGCCCTCGATGAGCGGCTCGACGTCGTGGCCGGGGCTGAGGCAGAGGACGCCGAGGCCCGTGGGGGCGAGGAGGCCCTTGTGGGCGGAGCAGGCCAGGAAGGCGACGCCGGCGGCGGCCACGTCGATGGGCACGACGCCCGCTGTCTGCGCGGCGTCGAGCAGGATCGGCGTGCCAGGCATCGCGCGGGCCAGGGCGCCGACGTCCTGCACGGCGCCGTTGACGTTCGAGCCGTGGGCGATCGCGGCGAGGCGGAAGCGGCCGTCGAGACGGGCTGCGGCCTCGATGTCGATGCGGCCGAGGCCGTCGGCGGGGAGGGTCTCGGCCTCGATGCCGCGCTCGCGGGCCAGGCGGGTGAGGGGCCGCATCACCGCGTTGTGCTCGAGGGGCGAGACCGCAACGCGATCGCCCGGGCGGAGGAGGCCCTTGAGGACGAGGTTGATCCCCTCGGTGGCCCCGCGCGTGAAGACGACGTGGGCGGAGTCGGCGACGCCGAAGTACCGGGCGAGGCGCGCGCGGACGCCAAAGACCAGACGGGCGGAGTCCAGGGCCGCCTGGTGGCCGCTGCGGCCGGGGTTGGCCGTCAGCTCGCGGAAGCAGCGGAGCACCTCGGCCTCGACGGCGGGCGGCTTCGGCCACGAGGTGGCGGCGTGGTCGAGATAGATGGAACGGCTCATCGTGCTCACCCGCAGGTTGGGCGTGTGGGCGGTGCCCCATATCAGAAACCACCATGCCGCGATTGTCAACTGCCCTTCGCATATCGCGGGCTACGCCCGCAACCGAAGAGGAAAACTCGGGCTGGGCACACTATATGGCTCGCCACGATTCTGAATCAAAGCTCCCAGGCACGCGGGCCGCCCGCCGCCGACGGCCAGCAAG
>CAZDNN010000848.1:0-2008 GCA_964506385.1 uncultured Planctomycetota bacterium | reverse complement strand
CTGACACGTCCGAGTGGTGAGGGCGAGGCAGAATGAAGGTCTCCGGCACCGCCTTCGTCTGCCGAGCTGGCCATATGAGGAAGCCAAGGGCTGCGCCCCCCCTGGAGCAGGCTTTTCTGCCTCGCCCTCTGAGAGAAAGACAGCGTGCAAAAAGGCGTGCCAATTGTCTGCGGCGGCAGGCCCACACTTCGGTGAAGTGTTACACAGCGACAACCCTTGCTGCCCCCATGTGGACAGGCACTGACAGGTTTGTGGGCGTGCGCCGCCATTTCGTCACGCACACGCGACAACGCTCCCGGAGGACCGGCGCCGCAAGGCACGGCAGTGCAATGACATACGGAAAGGGTGCCTGCCACGAGGGATTTGGCACGCGCTTTGCTGTCCCCTGGCACAGTGGCGGTAATGCACAGGTCCCAGGAAGGTAGCATGACGATGAGCACGACACGATCGAAGCGAACTCGCCGCCCACGCGGCGACCATGCCCAACTGCGCAAGCTCTTGGTCCAGCGTCGCGAGGAACTCCTCCGGCAGATGCACGACGAGTTGGACGACAGCCGTCCCGACCGGGTGGGCGCGCGGTTCGACGACATCGCTGACCGCGCGACGGACTCGCTGTATGACGAGCTGGCACAGGGCTTTGCGGAGATCGCGACGGCGGACATCCACCGCATCGAGCGGGCGCTCGAGAAGATGGACCGCAAGACTTACGGCACCTGTGAGATCTGCGGGAAGCCCATTCCCCAGGCCCGCCTCCGCCTGCTCCCCTTCGCGGAGCTCTGCGTGGCGTGCCAACGGGAGATGGAGGAGGAGGCCACGGGCGTCGAGCTCGGGGTAGATGCGCGCTATCGGCGGAACTAGCCCCCATCTCCACCCTGCCGCTTCAGCCGCCAGCCGGGAAGCACTACCGGCTGCTGGCCCTCGGGGAGCGCTTCGACGAGCTTGCCGTAGAGCTCGGGCCGTCGGGCCCGCAGGTAGCGCCGCCCGCTGGCCAGTTCCAGCTTCTCGGGCGTGCAGAGCCCGACGACCACGTCATCACCCAGGGCGCGGCTCTCGGCGATGATCTCGCCGAAGGGGTCCAGGACCATGGCGTTGCCGTTCTTGATCGTGTCGTGGTCCACGCCGATGGGGTTGGTGAAGACGTAGTAGAGGCCGTTGTCGTAGGCACGGGCCGGCAGCCAGCGCAGGAGCCAGCCGCGGCCCTTCGGCCCGTCGAACTCCATGCGCAGTGCCACTGGGTCACGCTCGCGGTTCTCCCACAGTGCGGGGTCCACGGTGCCCCGTCCTGGCATCGGGCTGTCCAGACAGCCCGTGACGTGGGGGGCGAAGACGATCTCGGCGCCCTTCAGCGCCGCGATGCGGGGGTTCTCGATCAGGTTGTTGTCGTAGCAGATGAGGATGCTGCACCGGGCGCCGCACAGCTCGAAGACTGCGATCTCGTCTCCCCAGCTCACGTGGGGGTTGATGAAGGCGTGGAGCTTGCGGTGGCGAGCGACGAGGCCCTCGGGCGCCACCGCTACGTAGGTGTTGTAGAGCCGATCGCCATCGGCCTCCACGAGCCCGGCCAGGATCGGCACGCCGAGCCGCTGGGAGAGCGCGTGCAGGCGCTGCGTGCTCGGGCCGTCGGGCACGGGCTCGGCCAGCGCCGCAAGCTCGTCCCGCGACAGCTCCTGGAGGAATGTATAGCCTGGGATGCAACACTCGTGGAAGCTGACGACCTCGGCCCCGAGGGCCACGGCACGTTCGGCGAGGGCCTCGATACGGGCGAGGTTGTGGTCCTTGTCGGCGTCCCAAGCCTCGAACTGGGCGGCGGCGATGCGAAGGTCGCGCATGGGCAGCTCCTCCATCGGGGTCTTTGTGGTGGCCACCACCTTGCCACTCCTGCCTCGCCACGTCAAGCTCGTTGGCCCGCCGCCTGGCGACCGGCGGCTCCGACGGGCGGCCCACAGGGGCCTTTGGAGTCTGGCCCCGGATCTTGGGGACCGCGGCCCGGTGTTCTGAATCGTCCTCG
>CAZDNN010000847.1:0-2010 GCA_964506385.1 uncultured Planctomycetota bacterium | reverse complement strand
CGCAGGGCTCGATCTCCCCGAGGGTCTCGCTGGTGAAGAGCACGCGGAAGGGCGCAGGCACCGCGCCCGCGTTCGGGTCGTCCTCGCCGCCTTTTGGGAGGAGGAAGGGCACGAGGACGGCGAGCAGGGCGATGGCCGCGACGGCGATGAGGAGGGGGCGCTTCATGCGTGGGTGGCCGCCGAAGATCACTGGAGCAGGGCGTAGGCCAGGATGTTGGCGTTGATGATGCGGCTGTTGCGCAGCTCGTTGCCGCCGCAGCAGCAGCAGCCGCGGACGCTGCCGGTGTCGTTGAGACCGTCGGAGGAGTAGATGAGCACGAGCTTGCCGCCGAGGGTCATCCCCACGAGGCGTGCGGCGTCGCGCTTGGTCGCCAGGCTCCGGACCTCGTAGACGGTGCGGAAGATCGGGTGGTTGAGCGGGATTTGCTCGAGCTTGCGGTCGGGGAAGACAGCGGCGAACTCGCGGCGGAACGATGCGTCCCATGCCTTGCTGCTGCACCCGGCCGAGGCGAGCAGGAAGCCGCCGCGCTCGAGGTAGCGCCGCAGATTCCGCCGCTCGCCATCCGTCAGGCTGAAGCTGCCCTCCCCGGTCATCACGGCGAACGGGAAGCGAAATACCTCGGCCGTGCCTAGGCGCGCCGGGGTGAAGACCGACTTACACTGGACGGTCGAGTCGCGGCTCAGCGAGCGGAGGAACTCGGAGCTGAAGCACTTCGACGTCTTGCTGCCGCCGTAGACGAGGCTCGCCACCTCGATGGCGTCGCCACGTTGTCCTGCGGCGGCGGGCGCGGCGAGGCAGAGGGCGATGATGGCGTGGAGCGGCTTCATCGTCTGGGCTCCTTCTCGTGCTGGGCGTCGGCAATGGCCCGGAAGTATGCGCCCACCAGCCGGCGGTAGCGGAGTGGGTAGCGGACGTTGGGCACCAGGCGGACGTGGCCGGGGTCCTCGGGCAGGTCGAGGCCGCGGTCCCGGGGGTCGGCGGCGTCGGTCACGTGTTCGCGGTCGCGGCGCCGGCCGCTGCGAGCGCGGTCTCGGCCTCGGCCGCCGCGGGGGATCTCGAAGTCGGGGCCGTAGAGGCCGTACTCCTGGGCGGCCATGCTGTACCCCTGCTCGCCCTCCTGGCCGAGCTGCCCCTGGCCGAGCATCTGCGCGAGGAGCTGATCGAGGGACCGGCCGAGCTGGACCCCAGGCTGGAACCGCAGGGCCGCCCGCCCCTGGCCCTGCATGGGCTCCATCTTCTCGACCAGCTCATCCATCTTTGTGGCGGCGTCGCGGGCCGGGGGATAGGCGAAGCGGCCGCGGAGCTTGTTGAACTCGTCGGCGGCCTCCGCCACGTCGTCGCCGACCCGCGCCTCCCGCAGCTTCTCGAGGAAGTCGCGGGCCGTCTGCCGCAGCTCGTCGTACTGCTCGTCCTCCGGCAGGTCGTCGATGAGGCCTGGCATCTCGCGCTCGAACTCGTCGAGGGCGTCGCTGATCCCCCGCTCGCCGTCGCCGAGGCCCCGCAGCTTCATCTCCTCGACGCGGGTGCACTCGCCGAGCTGGTCTTCGAACTCCTTGCCCGCCCGCGACACGGCCTGCTGCTGCTCGCTCATCTGGGCGAATGCCTGGGCGCGGGACAGGAGCCTGGCCACCGCCCGCAGGTGCTCGGCGGGGATCTGGACCTGCTGCTGGCACTGCCCGCACATCCCAGCGAGGCCCTCGGCCACTTGGCGGACCTCCTCGCGGTGCGCCAGGGGGTCGGGGACCGCGTTGTCGAGCTTCTTCTGGAGCTGGTCGAGGGCGGGGCGCTGGCCCTGGAGGACCTCCTGGAAGCGCCGCTCGGCGTCGAAGGAGGGCGGCAGGCTAATCTGCTGGTCGATGGCCTGGCGGTAGTCGGTCAGCTCGCGGGCGAGGTCGGCGGCGTCCCTGGCGAGGGCGTCGCGGTCCGCCTGATCGGGGTCTTCAAGCTGGCCGAGGCGGCGGGTCTCCTTGTCGAGGGCCTCTGCGCGCTCGGCGAGCCGGCGGAGGTGG
>CAZDNN010000846.1:0-2012 GCA_964506385.1 uncultured Planctomycetota bacterium | reverse complement strand
CACCCTCCCCGAAGCCCGCGAGCAGGAGCCCAACGCCCCCTGCGCCTCCAACCCCCTGCCAGAGCCCCCGCCACTCGACCTGCCCGTCCTGCTCAACGGCCAGATCATGCCCGGCGACGTCGATCGCGTCCGCTTCCGAGCCAAGCAGGGCCAGCAGCTCGTCATCGAGACCTACGCACGCCACCTTGTCCCATTTCTCGCCGACGCCGTCCCAGGCTGGTTCCAGGCCGTCGTCGCCCTCTACGACGCCAGGGGCAAGGAGGTCGCCTACGCCGACGACTGGCGTTTCGACCCAGACCCCGTCATCTTCTGCAAGGTCCCCGCCACAGGCGAGTACGTCCTGGAGGTCCGCGATGCCATCTACCGCGGGCGCGAGGACTTCGTCTACCGCATCGCCATCGGCGAGCTGCCCTTCATCACCCGCGCCTTCCCCCTCGGCGGCACGGCCGGCGCCAAGACCGTCGTCGCCATCGACGGCTGGAACCTCCCGAAGAAGCGCCTCCCACTCGACACCCGGCCCGGCACCGACCCCATCCGCCACGCCGTCCTGCGCCGCGGCAGACGCCCCTCCAACGAGGTCACCTACGCCGTCGATACACTCCCAGACTGCACCGAGACCGAGCCCAACGACGACGCCAAGACCGCCCAGCGCATCGAACTGCCCCGCATCGTCAACGGCCGCATCGCGGCGCCGGGCGATGTGGATATCTTCGCATTCGAGGGCCGCGCCGGCGACACCATCGTCGCCGAGGTCCAGGCCCGCCGCCTCCGCTCGCCGCTCGACTCCCTCCTCCGCCTCACCGACGCCGCAGGCCGCGTCCTCGCATGGAACGACGACCACATGGTCAAGGAGGGCCACCTCCACCCCGATATGGGCTTCCTCACCCACCACGCCGACTCATACCTCACCGCGCGCCTGCCCGCCGACGGCCTCTACCACGTGCGCGTCGCTGACGCCCAGCGTCACGGCGGCGATGCATACGGCTACCGCCTGCGCGTCAGCCCCCCGCAGCCCGACTTCGTGCTGCTCGCCACCCCCTCCAGCCTCACCGTGCCCGGCGGCTGCGCGGCGCTCCTGACCGTCCACGCGCTCCGCAAGGACGGCTTCGACGGCGACATCGAGCTCGTGCTGGCCGACGCCCCCGCCGGCTTCGCGCTCAGCGGAGGCTGGATCCCCCGTGGCCGCCACCGCGCCCGCATGACCCTCTCGGCGCCCCCGAAGCCGCTCGCCCGGCCGGTCGTCCTCCGACTCGAAGGCCGCACCAGCGTCGGCGGGAAGACCGTCCGCCGGCCCGTCGTGCCCTCCGACAACGTCATGCAGGCATTCCTCTGGCGCCACCTCGCGCCGTCGCGGCAGCTCATGGTCGCCGTCACGAAGCCCCGGTGGAACGCCTTTCCCGCCAGGCTCGTGGGCCGCGGCCCCATCAAGATCCCGGCGGGCGGCACGGCCCAGGTGAAGCTCAAGAGCAGCAAGCGCCGCAGAGGCCAGATCGCACTCTCCCCCGTCGAGCCGCCCGAGGGCATCAGCGTCTCCGACGTCAAGACCGTTGCCGACGGCCTGACGTTCCAGCTCAAAGCCGACGGCAAGGCCGCCAAGGCCGGCCTCGCCGACAACCTCATCGTCGAGGCATCCGCCGAGTACGACGTCCGGGTCAAGGGCAAGCCCACAGGCAAGAAGCGCCGCACTTCCCTCGGCACCCTCCCCGCCATCCCCTTCGTCGTCGTCAAGCCCTGAGTTCCTGGTTCCGCCCCATTCGACTACGCTCAGGGCAGGCTCCGGGCGGACCGTCCTCTCGCGCGATCGTTAGCGGCTGGATCGGGGACTGAGGGACGCTCGACACGCTCCCCGTGTCGCGCCATGTTGGAAGCCCCTCGGGCGCGGCTAGGAGCGCTTGGGATCATGAAGGTGTTCATCTGGATTCTGGCGGTGCTGGCAAAGGAAGGGCTGCTGCGGGGGAAGACCCTGGGTGTGGACGCGACGACGCTGGAGGCGAACGCGGCCCTGCGCACCA
>CAZDNN010000845.1:0-2014 GCA_964506385.1 uncultured Planctomycetota bacterium | reverse complement strand
GGGCCGCCGCAGGCGATTGGCACGCTTTTTGGCACGTCCGAGAGGTGAGGGCGAGCTGGAGCAGGCTTTTCTGCCTCGCCCTCTGAGAAAAAGACAGCGTGCAAAAAGGCGTGCCAATTGTCTGCGGCGGCGGGCCATACTTCGCTGAAGTGTTACGATGTGGAGAGGAATGTGCCCGTGGGCTTCTGGAAACGCTGGCTGACGCGACACGGCAACGCGCTGAGCTTCTGGGTGGTCCTGGCGATGGTGGCGTCGGCCGTCGTGTTGTCGGCCTGGCTGCTCGGACCGCGGGGGCACTCGGGTAGCCCTCAGCCGTCTCTCCCTGTCCCAACGCGCCCCTGATCCCCGCCCTTGGCTTGCTGCTCCGCCTTGCGCCGCTTGGACCAGCCGCGGCGCAGCCGGCGGATGAGGGTATGGGGCCAGAGCATGCCGAGCGCGGAGATGAGCCGCCAGCGCCGCCTCTCGGCGGGGGTGAGGGCCTCGGGGCAGTAGCGGGCCTTGAGCTTGAGGAAGCCCCGCCAGTCTGCCCTGGCAAGCAGCGGCACGAGCACCTTGCGGGCCAGCCAGCCGCGGCCCAGGTACACGGCCGTCGCGAAGTCCATCAGGTACGGCTGCCCCTCGCCGTCCACAAGCACATTGGTCTTCTGGTGCGCGTCGAGGTGCACAACGCCGCGCGCGTGGAGCGCCCTGATGACGCGCGCCAGCCGCTCGAACGACTCCGCCGACACCCCTTCAGAGCCCAGCCGCTTGAGGGTCGTTCCCTCGACATAATCGACGGCGAAGGCGAAGGCGTCGATGCGGCCGCGGAAGGCCGGCACGCCCTCCACGCCGTCGAGCTGGCTGTAGATCCTGCACTCGTGGCGGACGACGTAGCGGCCGTAGAGGTTGCGGAGCATCCAGCCGTTCTGTGAGAAGTCCTTGACGATGACCCGATGGCCGCCGCAGCGGATGAGCAGGATGGCGGGCTTGGCGCGGGTGGCGGGGCGCAGGACCCGCTCGACGCAGTCGGCGAGGTCCGCGAGGCTGTGGGGCAGCTTGTCGTCGGCGCAAGAGGGCATACCACTCACCGAGCCGGAGGACACCGAAGGAGAGGGTCATAGGCCAGCTTCATCGCTCGGATCCTCCGGCGTCAGACACAGCCTGGGCCTCGCCCTGCTCGGTCGCATGCCGCCGTCTACGGCTCTGGCCCGAGGACGTCGGCGGCGGTGGGGAGGATCTCGACCATGCGGTCGAGGTGGATGACCTTGAAGATCTCGAGGATACGAGGGGCGACGCCGCAGGCCCGGACCCGCCCGCCAAGCTGGTCTGCCCGTTTCGCGAGGGCGATGAGCCGCCCGAGGAACGAGCTGGTGAGGAACACCACGTCGCTGAAGTCGATGAGCAGATCGGGCGGCTGCGCGGCCTCGAAGACGGCCATCAGCGCGCCGCCGAGCTCGTCCACGGTTGGCAGGTCACGGATGTGAGGCCCCACCAGTCGCGCCACCGTCACCGCCCCGACCTTCCGTGTCGTGAACCTCGCTTCGCTCTCCGCCATCGCCTGTCTCCGAAGCATGTCCCGGTGGCCGCTGGCTTCCACGGGCCAACGGCCTTGGCATTATACCGCAAGCCGACGACGCGGGGAAGTGGTGCACGGCACCATCGCGGCAGAGCCACTTGATCTCGCGGCGGTCTGCGGTATCCTGATGGCAGTCCCGAGCCTGATAACAGGAGGCCATCCGATGGCCGACTTCCGCATCGAGAAGGACTCGCTGGGCGAAGTGCGCGTGCCCACCGACGCGTACTACGGCGCGCAGACGCAGCGCGCGGTCAAGAACTTCCCCATCAGCGGCGTTCGGGCGCCGCAGGCGCTGATCACGGCGTGCGCCATCGTCAAGAAGGCGGCGGCACTGGCCAACCGCGACGTGGGCAATCTCGAGCCCCGTATCGCCGACGCCATCGCCGCCGCCGCCGACCGCGTGATCGCCGGCGAGTTCCGCGACCAGTTCGTCGTGGACGTCTTCAATTCCGGCGCGGG
>CAZDNN010000844.1:0-2017 GCA_964506385.1 uncultured Planctomycetota bacterium | reverse complement strand
CCACGTTGTAGTACTATCCGGCCCGGGCGATGCTGTCAAGGCGCTCGCCGCGCCGGGCAACGGGGCGCGATGGTGTTGAGCCACCTGATTGCGGGAGCATAGGGGTAGTGCCGCGTTGGGCTCCCTTCGGACACGCCACTCACGCCTGAAGGCGTGGACTCCAAACGCGGGTGAGCCGGTTCGGAGTCTCGCCCTTCAGGGCGCAGCCCGCCTCCCGAACGCCGCCGGACCGCTGAAGCCTGTTCAGAGATCGGAGCCGTCGGAGGCCCCTTGAGCTCCGTGAGATCGCCGCCCCTGATCGCGCCCAACGTGATGCCGAAGCATCGCGGCAGGAGCGGCAGATCACGCGAGCGGGTCCCTCGGCAGCTTGGCCGCGAGGGGGTCGCCGTCGGCCTTCATCACCTCGATCAGGCGCGCGTGCATCCTGCGGACGTCGGCGGCGTGGGCCGGGTCGCGGGCGAGATTGCGGTCCTCGTGGGGGTCGGCCTCGAGGTCGTAGAGGGAAAGGATTGGGGTGCGGGGATGGAGGCCGAAGGTGTACTTCCAGCGGGCGGTGCGGAGCATGCGCATGCGGTCGGCGCGCTGGCAGAAGGCGTGGTCGCGCCAGTGGACCCGCTTGCCCTCGATGAGCGGGCGCATCGAGCGGCCGTGGATCTTCGGCGGGATGGGCAGGCCGAGGTAGTCGAGGATCGTCGGCATGTAGTCGATCTGGCTGACCGGCTGCTGGACGACGGTGCCCGGCTTGATGCGGCCGGGAAAGCGCATGGCGAGGGGGATGCGGACCAGATCATCGAAGAAGCTGGTGATGCTCTTGCCGATGCAGCCGTGGGCGCCGACCATGTCGCCGTGGTCGCTGGTGAAGACGACGAGGGTGTTGTCGGCGAGACCGAGGTCGTCGAGGCGCTTGAGGATGCGGCCAAGCTGGTCGTCGATGTACTTGACCATCCCGTGGTAGATGGCGGCGTACTCCTTGATGCCCTCAGGCCCCATGATGTCGCCGAGGCGCTTGCTCTGACCGCGCTGGTCCCACGGCGGCAGGTCGCGGGTGCCGGGGAGCTCGACCTTGTCGCGGGGCACCATCGAGTAGTAGGGCTCGGGGGTGACCCAGAGGTCGTGGGGCGGGCTCCACGACGCCGTGATCATGAAGGACTGGTCTTTGTGCCGGTCGATGAGGCCGAGCACCTGGTTGGTGATCTGCGTCTCGGGCAGCAGCTCGGGCGGGATGACGGTGCGGCCGATGGTCGCGATGTAGGCCACGCCGTTGTTCGGGATGTCGTGGAACGCCTTCCAGCCCTTGCGGATGGCCGGGATCTTCTTGACGGGGCGGCCGAGGTAGCGGCCAGGATCCTTGTCGTCGGCGAACTGCGCGGCGGGGAGGCGCTCCTGGAGCAGCTTATGGTACACGCCGCCCGGGCCTGCGTAGCCCATGGACACGTAGCACGGGAAATCGCCCTTATCGCCGAGATGCCACTTGCCGCGATGGCCGGTGGTGTAGCCGGCGGTGTGGAGGATGCACTCGGTGTTCGGGAAGGCATCGTGGGGCAGCGGCTTCTGCTTGCTGCGCTTCGGGCTGACGTTCACCAGGATGCGGTGTGTATGGGGATAGACGCCCGTGATGATGGAGGCTCGCGACGGCGAGCAGTAGGGCGTGACGCACGTGGCGTTGGTGAACAGCACGCCCTCCTTCGCGATGCGGTCCATATTCGGTGTGTGGATGTAGGGGTTCCCGGTGGCGGACAGCGAGCGGTAGTGCTGCTCGTCGGTCATGAGGAAAAGCACATTGGGGCGTCCTTTGCCCTTTGGCGTCGCCGTCCAGCCCACGCAGCCGGTGCCAGCGGCGAGCGCGCCGCCACCGACCTGGAGAAACCGTCTCCGGTTCATCTGATCTGCCATCATCCTGTGTCCCCCATTGAGGGTGATTGCATCCGTCGCGTCCACTATAGAGAGGAACGCGTCGCGCGGCAAGTAGCAGGACCTCGCCTAGCAGCCCGTGGCAGAAGTCCGTTCGGACTGCGTG
>CAZDNN010000843.1:0-2028 GCA_964506385.1 uncultured Planctomycetota bacterium | reverse complement strand
GCGTCTCGCCTTCCTCCACGGTTGGCTCGGGGTGCTGCGGGCCGAGCTTCCGCACCAGCAGCACCCGGACGATCATCGCTCCCACCAGGGCCACCACCGCGCGCTCCCAACGGTCCCCCATGACCAGCCAGAAGCCCGCAGCCGCTCCCGCCAGCCTCACGACGAAGCTGCCGAACGTCAGCAGCGCCGGGCGTCGGCTGTAGGGCAGGCGCCGTAGCGTTAGCCACAGGCCCCCGTAGAAAAAGAGCCCGATGGCCGCGCCGCCGACCAGCGCCGCCGCCAGCCAGAGCACGTCACTCACCCTCATCCTCCTCCCCTTCCGGCGGGGTCGGCGGGTGCTCGATCTGCCGCCGCTCCTTCGAGAGCCAGAGCCACGCGTTGAGGCACCCGGCCGCCACGCCGACCACCAGGAGCATCAGGGTCCACGAGTAGCGGCCCGGATGATGCGCGTCCAGCCACAGGCCCAGCGCGACGCCGGCGAGCGTGCACAGGGCGATGGGCCACCCCACGAGGCCGAACATCCCGAGGCCGAACCACACGGTGCGATGCTTCTCGCGGCGCGCCCGTATCTTGCGGGTCTCCTTCTCACCGACCTCCGCGCTCAGCCGCTCGGCGAGCTCCTGCTGGGACGGCTGGCTCGGCTCATCACCAACCATGTCACTTCAGTTCCATAAAGCGGCGGACCAGCTCGGCCTCGAGCTTCGCCGAGGCCGTTCGAGCCGCCTTCTCGTGCTCGTCGAGCACCCGGAACTCCTCGGCCACCGTCCGACGCAGCGCCCCGAGATCCGCACCCCGCACCGCACGCCGCGTCGAGACGAGCACCTCGTCCCCACACTTCACGAGCACGCCCTCGTCGATCGCCAGGAACTCCTCGCCGCCGCCCGCCGGCTCGAACACCACGAGCCCAGGCACCAGCGCCGACGTGAAGTCCACGTGACGCGGCAGCAGGCAGAACGAGCCGTCCTCCCCCTCGGCGACGACCTTCGACACCGGCTCGTCCACGAGCACCTGCGTCGGGAGAAGCACCTTCAACTGCATAGCGTTCTACCCGCGAAGGAGACTGGACGGATGGAGGGAGGAATGGGAAGACGGATGCTCGATGCTCGATACTCGATGCGCGATGCTGGATGCTCGATAGGAGAGCGGAGACCTGCCCCTACGAGTATCCAGTATCCAGCATCCAGTATCCGTTTCTCCACCCATCCATTCATCCGTTCTTCTCCACCTTCGCCTCATCGATCTTCCCGATCATGTACAGCGCTTTCTCGGGAGCCTCGCTGAACTCATCGTTCAGGATCCGCTCGCAACCGGCGAGGGCGTCCTCGAGAGCGACCATGCGGCCCTCGAGGCCGGTGAACTGCTCGGTGACGAAGAAGGGCTGGGTGAGGAAGCGCTCGAGGCGCCGCGCGCGGTAGACCGTGCGGCGGTCCTCCTGGCTCAGCTCCTCGAGACCCAGCATCGCAATGATGTCCTTGAGCTCCTCGTAGACCGCGAGGGTCCGGCGGATCTCCTGCGCGATGTCGTAGTGCCGCTGCCCGACCACGGGCGGCACGAGCATGTTCGAGCTGCTCTGGAGCGGGTCCACCGCGGGATAGAGCCCCTCGCTCGCGCGCTTGCGGCTCAGGACGATCGACGCTGAGAGGTGGCCGAAGGTGTGGACCGCCGAGGGGTCCGTGAAGTCGTCGGCTGGGACGTAGACGGCCTGAACCGAGGTGATCGCCCCGCTCTCGGTATTGCAGATCCGCTCTTCGAGCTCCGCCAGCTCGGTGCCCAGGGTCGGCTGGTAGCCCAGGCGCGACGGGAGCTGGCCCATGAGCCCGCTCACCTCGCTCCCCGCCTGGATGAAGCGGAAGATATTGTCGATGAGCAGCAGGACATCCTGGCGGGCGTCGTCGCGGAAGTACTCGGCCATGGTCAGGGCCGCGTGGCCGACGCGGAAGCGTGCGCCCGGCGGCTCGTTCATCTGGCCGTAGACGAGCACCGTGTTGGCCAGCACCCCCTGCTCGGCCAGCTCTCGGAACAGCTCTT
>CAZDNN010000842.1:0-2032 GCA_964506385.1 uncultured Planctomycetota bacterium | reverse complement strand
AGGCTGGCCTTGGGCTCGTGGGCCTTGATCGCCTGGTAGAGGCGCTCCTGGCCGCTGAGCGGGGAATCCATCGCTGGCCGTTCGAGTTCGAGGTAGTACTTGCGGACGAGCGGCGCGTGGGGGAAGCCGGCGGCCTCCACCAGGGAGAGCTGGCCGAAGCGCTCGGCGTCCTCGTCGCCGAGGATCTTCCCCGCCTCGAGCCGCGTCTCCGGCGGGATCTCGATCTCGAGGTCGCCCTGGACGGTGGTCTGGCAGGCGAGGATGTAGTTCTGCTGGATCTCGTCGCGGTCCAGCAGCGTCGTCGGCTTGCTCTGGATCTCGCCGCTGCGCAGGATGACGCGGCACTTGCCGCAGATCCCGTCGCCGCCGCACAGGCTCGAGATGTAGATCCCCGCCTTCTGTGCCGCAGCGAGCACAGTCTCCCCCCGCTCGACGTCCGCGCTCCGGTCGTCGGGAAGGAAGTGGACGCGGCAGAGCTCAGAGCGTTCAGCCATCAGCGTTCAGCCATCAGCGTTCAGCGGCAATCGGGCCGCGCACGGACGCGGAGTCACTCGACACTCGGACCTCGACACTTGCCACTCCGCAGTAGCCCCGCTACTGCTGGCTCCAGACCTGCTGGAGGAACTTGGGGATGAAGGAGGCCTCTTTGGGCCCGACGAGGACCTCCCAGCCCGTGGCCTCCTCGATCTTGCCGCTCAGGACGGCGACGTAGCCGGGGATGATGAGCTTGCGGTGCTTGACCTTGCCCTCGACGCCCGACCTGTCCAGGGCGTCCTTGACGGTCTTCTCTGTGAGCTTGTCGCCGCTGTAGGCGGTCAGGACGGACGTGCCCTCGGTGTCCACCGCGAGGATGTAGCTCGGCACGCGGCTGGCCTCGACCTCGCCCTCGACACTGTAGTAGGTGAGCGAGAAGTTGGTGGTGAACATTACCGGGGCGTTCTCATCGGGCTCGCCGACCGCGTAGAGCTTGGGCTCGACCTGGATCGGCTTCTGGGGGTCGGTGTAGATGTTCATCCGTGCGGTGAGCAGCGGGAGGATCTCGGCGGGCCGGTCGCCCCGGATGACCACGATGCCTGCGTACTTGAGCAGGTAGGTGGTGGCGAGGAGCAGCTCGTCCGTCGGGTCGTCGGCCTCGACGACGGCGATGGGCGGGTAGCCGAGGGGGCGGAACTGTTTCTTGAGGGCGGCGCGGCGGGTCATCGTGAGGTTGTGGAGGCCGGTCTTGATGTCGGGCAGGCCGGGGTCGATCATCATCTGCTCGACGCCGGCGGCTTTGGCCTTCTCCGTGAGCGCGGCCACGGCCTCGAGGCCATCGCCCGCGACGGCGAGCGGGCAGCCGAGTTCCTTGGCCACGGCGGCCATGGCCTCGACGTTCTCGGTGGTGGCGGCGTAGAGGAGCGGTCTGTGGTCCTTGATGGGCTCGGCCGCGGCCTTCATGGCCTCAGGCGAACCGCTCATCAGGATGATGGCGCAGCGGCAGGTGTCGGCGGCGGCCTTCGCAGCAGTGGCGAACCTGGCGGCGTCGCCGCTCTCGTTGTCGATGGCGATCAGATCGACCGCGATGTCCAGCCCCACACGGACGAAGGTCAGGCTGTTGACCGTCTCGATCTTCGCAGCCAGCGCCGCCTCATCGAGGGTGTCGGAGACCCGGACCGCCACGCCACAGGGGTGGTGGAACTTCTCGTCGTGGCGGAACATCTGGGTCTCGTTCCCGACCTCGATCTTCTTGTCGCCAGTGCCGATGGTGACGAGGACGATGGGCGGCGCAGCGGCGGCGCCGAGCGCGGCCATCGCCTCCTCGCTCACGTGCGGGCAGTCCTCGAGCTTCGCCCGCTTCTGCGCGATCTGCATGGCGAAGGCCAGGCACGTCGCCTGCCCGCAGTCGCGGCAGTTCGTCCGCGGCAGCAGCTTGAAGATGTCCATTGCCGTCAAGGCCATCAGCAGCCCTCCTTTCAGGAGAAATCTCAGAGGTCAGCGGTCAGAGAGCAGAGGTCAGGGAGAAGAGGAACCAACACTCGTCCCGATGCTCCAG
>CAZDNN010000841.1:0-2042 GCA_964506385.1 uncultured Planctomycetota bacterium | reverse complement strand
CCAACTCCCGCGCCGTGGCCGCTCTGCCGTTGATGGCGCCGACCCGCCATGCACATACCTGGAGCAGTAGGGCGCCGGTACCCAAAGGCCGTCTCCGGACTTCATGAGGTCCGATATGATCGCAGATGCTCCCAACACCCGCGACGTGCTGGCGCTGTCGCAACCGCCTCCGGCCCGCCAGAGACGCGACGAGGCCCGCAGATTCTGGTATAATCCCTGTCCACCGAGCAGATGGGGGAAGTGCCTTGGAACTGATGCGTCTGACGGACTTGATCGACCCCGCTGTCCTCCAGAAGATCCAGGATAGCTTTGCGGCGGCGACGCGCCTCCACGTCTTGACCCGCGACGCGGCAGGTCAGGGGGTGACCGAGCATGCCCATCCGACCCCTCTGTGCGATCTCATCGACTGCGAGGTGCTCCACAAGACCTTCGGCGAGCCGATGACCGCCGACGCGGCCAGGGCCTGGGAGCCGACGCCCGAGCGGCCCATCGGCATCGTCAATTTCGTCGAGGCTATCGAGTTCGGCGACCACAGCTTCGGCTCCATCGAGATGATCGCGCTCCTTGGGCGGGAGCCGCCGTCGCCGGAGTATCTGGCCCGTCTGGCCAAGCAGCTGGGCATGGACGCTGACGTGCTCCGCGAGCTGGTGGCCGAGAGCACCGCCAGCAGCCCGGAAGAGATCGATGCGGCTCGGAACCTGCTCCGGTCGATCGCCGGCGTCCTGTCCGACCTGTGCAGGGTCAGCTACGAGGTGGGCCGCAAGGTCCGGGAGCTGTCCACGCTGTACGACGTCATCACCACCATGACGCAGACTCTGGATCTCCAGGCGCGCCTCGACATCCTCACCCGCGCCGCCACCGAGGCGCTGGCCGTGAAGGGATGCCTCATCCGCCTGATCGACGAGGCCACGGGCGAGTTGGTCGTCAAGGCCGTCCACAACCTCTCGCAGCGCTACCTGGATAAGGGACCTGTCAACCTCGCCGACAGCGCCGTGGACCAGGACGCTCTGCTGGGCCGTGTGGTCTACCTGCCCGATGTGACCCGCGACCCGCGGGTGATGTATCCTGCGGAAGCGGCCGCCGAGGGCCTCGCCTCGATGCTCTGCGTGGCCCTGCGCAGCCGCGGCCGCGTGATCGGCACGATCCGCGTCTACACCGCCAGGCCCCACGCCTTCTCCGACGACGACGTCCGCCTCTTTCGGGCCATCGCCGACCAGGCCGCCGTGGCCATCGAGAACGCCGCGTTTTACGAGGAGGCGGTCCGCGCCAGGGCCCTCGACAGCGAGATCGCCGCCGCCGCCGAGATTCAGGGCCACCTCTTCCCCAACATGGACCCTCAGCTCGACGGCTTTGACATCGCCAGCCGCTATATCCCCCTCGGCAGCGTCGGCGGCGACTTCTACGACTTCGTCCCCGTCCAGGACGAGCACCTGGGCATCGTGATCGGCGACGTTGCCGGCAAGGGCATCCCTGCCGCCATCCTCATGGCCGCCACCCGCGCCGTGCTCCTCGGCCACATTGAGACCATCTACGCCGCCCGCGATATCGTGGCCAACACCAACCGCTCGCTGTGCCGCGACGTCGCCGACGACCAGTTCGTCACGCTCTTCTACGGCGCCCTCGACACCGCGAGCCGCCGCTTCACCTACTGCAACGCTGGCCACGCCCTCCCGCTCATCTTCCGCGAGGGCCAGAGCTGCGAGCTCGTCGAGGGCGGCATGGCCCTGGGCGTGGACCCCGACGCTGAGTACGAGGAAGCGCAGTTCACCATCCGCGCGGGCGACGTCCTGGTCTTCTATACCGACGGGCTGACGGAGACGATGGACCCTGATGGGGACCAGTTCGGTCGCGAGCGCGTCTTCGACGCCGTCGTGCCCCATCTGGCCCTGCCCGCCGCCGATCTGCTCGACCGCCTGTCTCTCGCCGCCCGCGCCTTCGCCCGCGGCGCCCCTGCCACCGACGACTTCACCCTCATCGTTCTCAAAGCCCTCTAGCAGCCCGTGGCAGAAGTCCGTTCGGACTGCGTGCGGGTCTTCGGGCCG
>CAZDNN010000840.1:0-2054 GCA_964506385.1 uncultured Planctomycetota bacterium | reverse complement strand
GCACAGGAGCCGAAGGTAATGAAGCCCAGCATTTCAGCGAGGTCTGCGAGTGTCAACTCGTGGGCGGCGGAGATGAGAAACGGTAGGCTGATCAGCAGCCACAAGGCAACCAGGACGAGTACGGTGCGTAGGAACTTCGGAAAGGTCCACCGACACATCCACCCCGTCACCTCCCAGTTGAGATCGCGCGCTTCCTTCTCGTGGTGGCCATCCGATGAGGCCTCGCGATCCGTGCTGTGCAAGGGCACTCGCTCGCGGTTCTGGTCCACAGCCGGGTCCTCCGTCACTGATGGCGCGCACCTGGTAACGGCGAACGCCTCCCGGGAAGCCCAGGCGTCCTGCTATCGCGTAAGTCGGGGGACACCATACTTGCGTAAGTCGGGGGAAACCATACTTAACTATGGTGGTGCCTCCTGCATGTCGAGAAACCGGGAGCGGGGAACCACTCACCAGCATACGCCCTCGACGCGCGGTGTTCACGCCCCAAGTCGCTCATGGTCTCCGGCGGGCCTGCCTCTTCGGCAGGCTGCTGACTGCCGCCTGCCGCCTTCCTCAGGCCTTGCTCCACAGCCCGTCCCACACGCCCGCGATCTTCGTGCCGCAGTTCGTGCACTTGCCGTTGCGGATCTTGACGCTGCGGACGTGGTAGCGGATGCGGTGGACGACGGCGGTGCCGCACTTGGGGCAGTAGGTGCTCTCGGCGGGATGGCCGCCCGGGCGGGAGATGTTGCCTACGTAGACGTAGCGGAGGCCCTGGGTCTTGGCGGCCTCGTAGAGGCGCTCGCAGGTGGCCGGCGGGGTGCGCTGGAGGTTGCGCAGCTTGTAGGTGGGGAAGTAGGCGGTGAAGTGGAGGGGGACGTCGGGGCCGAGCTCGCCGTGGATCCACTTCGCCATCTCGCGGACCTCGGCCGGGTTGTCGTTGTGGGTGGGGATGACGAGGTAGACGAGCTCGAACCACATTTTCTTCTTTGCCAGCAGCTTCAGGGCGTCGAGCACGGGCTGTAGCTTGCCGTGGACGAGCTTGCGGTAGAACTCCTCGGTGTAGGCCTTCAGGTCGATCTTCACCCCGCTGAGCACGTCGCAGAGCGCCTCGAGTGGCTCGAGGCACATATAGCCGTTCGAGATCATCACGCTCTCGAGGCCCTTGGCCTTGCCTGCCTTCGCGCAGTCGTACATGTACTCGTAGAAGATGGTCGGCTCGGAGTAGGTGTAGGCGATGGTGCGGGCGCGGACGGGCTTGGGTGAGACGAAGCTGCGGCGCGGGAGGAGCGCGTCGGCGACCAACCTGTCGGGCGGGAGGTCGTAGTTGCGGGTCTGCTCGGGGCGGACTTGGGATATCTCCCAGTTCTGGCAGAACAGGCATTCGACGTTGCATCCCGCGGTGGCGATCGAGTAGGCGTATGTGCCTGGTAGGAAGTGGAAGAGGGGCTTCTTCTCGATGGGGTCCACGTGGCGGGCGCAAGGGTTGCCGTAGACGAGCGTGACGTACTTGCCGCCTCGGTTCTCGCGGACGCCGCAGTATCCGCGCTCCTGGTCGCCGACCTCGCACTTGTTGGGGCAGAGGGTGCAGCGGATGCGGTTCTCCTCGAGGGGCTCGTAGTAGCGTGCCTCGGGGGTGTGCCAGATGCCGCCCATCTTGGCCGTCAGGTCGGCGGCCTCGGCGCAGCTTCGGTTCAGGAGCACGGTGGCTCCTGCCCCTGCGGCGAGGGCGCAGCCGCCTGCGGCGCAGGAGCCCAGGAAGCGGCGGCGGGAGAGCTTCGCAGCCATGGTCTATCCCCCGAGGTTGACGAGGTCGATCGTCGCGGGGTCGTTGGTGCCGACGCCGTGCCTGGCGGCGAGCGCGATGTGGAGGGGCTCCCGCTTCGAGGCGGCGAGGGTCGGGAGGCCGCGCGCCTGGCGCAGCGCCTCGATCCGCTGCCACGCCATCTGGTCGAGCGCCACCGGGTCGCGGCTCGCGTAGATCGCGCCCTGCCGCTCGAGCCACTTGGCCGACGGCGTCGGGCCGCCGTGGGCGCAGCCGAACGTTGCGTCGCAGAGGTGCAGCACCGTCTTCC
>CAZDNN010000839.1:0-2054 GCA_964506385.1 uncultured Planctomycetota bacterium | reverse complement strand
GAAGCACCGGCGGTTGCGTCGCGGTCCGACCGATGACGTCTCGACAGCGTCGGCCCCATGTGAGCGCTCCCAACGAGCCGCAGGGGCCTGCCGTGCAGAGCGAACCGGCCTCGGCGCGGGGAGGCCATGGGGAAGTCCTGACGGTCCACCCGCTTCTGGGCCAAGCCGCGTCTGGTCCCGGATTCTGGGGACCGCGGCCCGGTGCTCTGGATCGTTCCCGTCGTCGTCCTCGGTTCGACTCCCGCCAACCCCACAGGCTAGACGCGAAGTGACCGTTCCTCCTCGCCAGTGGTCGAGATCTGAGCGCGTCGGTGGTCAAGAGGCGCAACGGCGGCACAATCGACGATGAGGACGAGTGAAGAAGGAACCCCAACATCCGGTGGGCACACTCGGTCAACCGGCGCTGCTTGACGCCACGCGCGAGATGGCGTTGAATGGTAGGCAGTGTCGGAGGCGCGGCCGCGATCGCTGCCCCGTTAAGGAGAAGGGCTATGAGATTCGTGCTCACCGTCTTGCTGGCCGCGTCGATCGCGGTCGCCGCTGAGAAGGCTAAGCCGCCTGAGAAGGCTGAGGCGGAGGCCCGCACCACCCTGCTCTGGCCCATCTGGGGCTCGAAGACCTCCGAGGACGGGGGCACGACGGTGATCTTCCCGTTCCTCTGCTACGGGAAGGGACGCGAGTCGAGCCACCTGGCGATCCTGCCCGTCTACGCGCGGCGGGAGAAGGAGGGGTCGAAGGCCGAGCTCTTCTTCCCCGTCCTCGGCCGTTACACGGGCAGGACGGCGCTCGAGCCCTTCGCCAGCATCCCGAGCCTCATCACGTGGATGACGACCGAGGAGGCGGCGACCGTCGAGATCCCCGGCATCCGCGTCGGGACGGGCAGCCCCGGCTCCGAGGATGCCTACGGCATCGTGGACCTGGCGAACCTCGGCGGCCTTTTCAAGCTGCTCGAGGTGCGCAGGAGCAAGAAAGGCTGGAGCGTCGAGCTCCTCTCCGTGCTGTCCGGCGAGGGGATGGAGGAGCAGCCGTGCGAGGGCGCCACGGTCTCCGCCCTCCGCGTGCTCGGGCTGCCGCTCGTGGGCTACCGCGGCGACGACACGTCGTCAGCTTTCCACCTCGTTCCCGTCCTGGCCTTCGGTCGGGACAAGGAGAAGGACCGGCGCTACTTCCACGTCTGGCCGCTGTTCGGCACGATGCGCGAGGGCGAGGCCCGCTCGTGGGCCATCGCCGCGCCGCTCGTCGGCCGCAGCGTCGAGCCGAAGAAGCGGTCCTTCTACATCTTCCCCGTCGTCTGGACGGGCAGCGACGAGGAGAAGGACGAGGGCTACGTCCACGTCTGGCCGTTCGTGGGCCACCGCCGCAAGGGCAAGGTACAGACGTGGTCGGTCGCCGCCCCGCTGTTTGCATACCGCCACGAGGAGGGCGAACCGCGGTACATCGCGGCGCTGCCTGTCTTCGCCCGTTTCAACAACCCGCCCGACGGCCGCAAGGGCTTCTATCTCTTCCCCGTCGTCTCGACCCGCAGCGGGAAGGAGGGCGAGGAGGCGACGAACTTCGCCGTCGTCCCATTCTACTGGCGCCACAGCGACCGCAAGGCCAAGGTCACCGTGACCCAGGTCCTGCCGTTCCTCCACGCCCACAACGAGGAGCAGCGGGGCCACGCCTACGGCCTGCTGCCGTTCCTGTGGTTCTCCCACGCGCCGAAGCGCTGGCGGGCCGACCTCAAGCCGTTCCTGTCGATCGGGCGCGCGCCCGACGCGCACCACGTCAGTTTCTGGCCCATCGGCGGCTGGGGCAGGCGGGGCGACAAGCGCCGCATCTGGGCGGCCCTCGGCATCATCGACATCGTCTGGTGAGGGACCACGCCGTGGCGCGGCCCGCCGTGGACGAGCGCAGACACCCCCCCTGTGACGTGCTGGTGGCCGGCATCGCGCAGGAGCTGGTGGACCGCTGCCAGGCGATGGGCGGCGGGGTCGGCCACGTGCGGATGGAGCGCGGCGGCAGACTGGCCGCCCCACCTGCCTGGGCGACTGGACTGAGACCGTGGACACACC
>CAZDNN010000838.1:0-2062 GCA_964506385.1 uncultured Planctomycetota bacterium | reverse complement strand
CCCGCCGACAGCAACCCCCAGAAGACCAGCACCAGACCCAGCCCCGCGATGATGCACGGCGCGATGAGCGCCAGCCAACGGCCCAGCCACAGCGCCACGGCGCGAGCCGTCCGACGCCAGCCCCGCCGCTCCGCATCGCCCGCCTGCCGCATCAGGCCGCGCCGCACCCGCACCGTCAGCAGGCCGATGGCCGTCAGCACCGTGGCCAGCCCCGCACCCAGCGCCGTGATGAGCACTATCCCCTCGAGGGTGCGATGCACCGACAGCGCCAGGAAGTAGATCCACAACGCCCCAGGACACGGGACGATGCCGCCGGAGAAGCCGAGCGCGACGAGGCTCCCGATCGTGATCCGCGCCTCGCCGCTGTCGCGATCGTGACCGTGATCGTGATCGTGATGATCGTGATCGCCATCGTGGTCGTGGCTGTGATCGTGGCCGTGGTGATGATGATCGTCGGCGTGGTCGTGATGGTGGTCGTGCGGGCCGTGGCCGTGGTCGCCGTGATGGTGGTGATCGAGGAAGCCCCTGCCCCGCAAGCGGCTGACGAACTGCCCAAGGCCGAGCACGACGATGACGCCGCCCGACACGGCCATCACGATCCCGTGGGTCTCGGGCTGCACTTCGCCGCCGTAGAAGGCGTGGGTGACCAGCGCGAGGGCGAAGATGCTCCACGTGTGGGACACGGTCACGACGAGGCCGAGCAGCACGGCGTGCCACGGGGTGGCGTGCGCGCCGATGAGGTAGGCGGCCGTGATCGTCTTCGCGTGCCCGGGCGCCAGGGCGTGGACGCCCCCGTAGACGAAGGTCGCGGCAAGCAGCGCCAGGAAGGCCCAGAGGCGGAACTCCCCGCGGAAGTACGCCGTCACGCGATCCTGGAACGCGCGGAGCCCTGCCGCGAATGCGTCGCGGCTCCCCCGCAGGCGCGGCGGAGGCGGCGGTTCCTCCTCAGCCTCTGCTGGCCGCGGCCCCTCGGCCACGTGGTAGGCGAACTCGACCTCGCGGATCTCGGGGGCCAGCAGCATGCCCGTCTCGAAGTCAATCTCCTCCGGCGGCGCGTCGTCCAGCGACGAGTGGACGACCGTCACCCCCCTGGCGAGCAGGCGATGCGTGAAGATGCCGGGATACTCAGGGAACAACCTGGTCTCGAACGTCACGGTGACCGCGCGCCCCGGCGGGGCGGCTACGTCGGCGACGAACGCCGAGTGCTGCGTGTGATCGTATGGCACGACTTCGGGCAGACCGAACAGGTCGATCGCCGGCGGCCTCATGGCGCGCAGCGGCACCCGCTGTCCGCCGACCGTCAGCTCGAAGTACGGGAGCAGTTCCTCGTCAATGCTCGCGCGGTAGGCGGCCAGCTCAGGCTCCTCGATCTCGTTGTTCCGGTCGGCATCCATGCGCCGACGCTGGGTCATCGACGGGAACTCGGCATAGCGGAGCCACAGGTCGATCTCGATGGCGTCGGGCCGCACCGTGATGGTGTAGTGCTGATCGACGTTGTTCATACTGATGGGATGGGCCAGCGCGGCCGCCGCTGCCCACGTGAAGAGGGCCGCGCCACGGACCGCCGCTCGCAGGGCTCGAGACCAGTGGCGTGCGTCGCGCTTCATCCCAGCCCCCGACTTGCCCCCAGCATCTACCCACCACTCTAGCAACAGCGGAACGCTGGGGCAAGCGACGCCGCGCTGCCGCAACGCCCGCGATTGACAGGACCACCGGCAAATGCGATCATGAAACGCGCGTGGAGGCGAACCGCGGAGAGGAGCGCGATGCCGGACCTGAGAACGACATTCGTCGGCCTCGAGCTCGACTGCCCCATCGTGGTCGGCTCGGCGGGCATCACCGAGACGGTCGAGCGGATGGCCAAGTGCCAGGACAACGGGGCGGCGGCCGTCGTCATGAAGTCGTGGTTCGAGGAGGAAATCTCCCGCCGCTCCCCCACCCCTCGCTTCGACGTCCTCCACCACGCTATGGGCCGCGAGAGGACCTTCACTCTCTTCTCCTACGAGCAGGCCAGCGAGTGGGACCTCGGGCGCTACGCCCAGGAGGTGGCCGACGCCAAGGC
>CAZDNN010000837.1:0-2062 GCA_964506385.1 uncultured Planctomycetota bacterium | reverse complement strand
GGCAGCTCCCATCGGCTCAGGTCCGACGTCTCGCGGAGGGGATAGGCCTTCCAGGCGGAGTTGCGGTACCACGAGGGGCCGCAGACGACGTCGGGCTTGCCATCGCGGTCCACGTCGAAGGCGGCGGCGGCCTCGTGCGCGCCGCGGTCGAGCACGATCTTGCGGAAGCGCAGCCCGCCCGGCGGCTCGGCGGGCGCGCGGACGGGCGCGACCCAGATGTCCTTGAACCGCACGGCCATCTTGCTGTGGCGGATGCCGCCGTGGACCTGGAAGCCGATCCTGCCGCGGCGGCTCCGCGCCCGCGGGGCCTCGGCGACGGCGCCGAGCCGTCCGTTGACGGCGGTGAACAGGCTGTTGCCCACGGCGCAGAGGATCAGGCGGTTCCAGCCGCTCGTCTGGAGGCCCTTGGCGGCGTCGGCCAGGTCGTAGATGCTTCCGGTGGGGTATCGGGTGTCGCCGGCGTGGATCTGCACTTCGAGGCCCATGCGGCCGGGGTGGCCGCGGACCTTGGGCGCCCGGAAGAAGACCCCGCTGTTGCCGCCCTGGCTGATCTCGAAGGAGACGATGAGGATGAAGTCGCCCCACTCGCGCTCGCTGAGCAGCCAGCTCTCGCTGTGGGTCTTGGGGTCCTGGCGGCCTACGATGCAGCCGTCCTCGACGGACCACAGGCCGCGGCCCTCATCTGTCCAGCCCTTCAGTGTCTTGCCGTCGAAGACGCGGGTCCAGGCCAGGCGACCCTTCGGCGCCCCCGGATGCTGTGCCGGCGCTTTGCCCTTCGGCTGGCCCGCCAGGGCCGCGATCGCGACGGCCAGCAGCGTCGTCGCCCCTTGACGCATCATCGGTGCTTCCCCCGTCCGCTGCCTCCCTTGTACCTCCATCCTCCCGCTCTCCCCGCGATCCCCGTGGCGTCTCAGACCCTGGCGACGGCGGCGCGGATGGCCTCGAGCGAGGCGGCGATCCCGGGCATCGGGTTCTTCGGCTCGATCTCGAACTCCAGCGAGCACGGCCCGTCGAAGGCCACGTCCTTGCACGCCGCGAAGAAGGCGGCCACGTCGGTGCGGCCCCGGCCCACGATGCAGTCGTGGGTGCTGTCCTTGCTCACGTCCTTGAAGTGGAGCCCGTGAAGCCGCGGCCCGAGCGCGCGTACCGCCTCGATGGGGTCGTCGCCGGCGCGGATGAGGTGGCCGGTGTCGAGGCACACGCCGATGTGGGGGTGGTGGCCCTTCGTGCCGTCCACGAGCTGCTTGAGGCGTCCCCAGTGCTTGTCGCCCGGCCCGTGGTTGTGGATGGCGATCTTGACGTCGTACTCCGCCACGAGCTTGTCGAGCAGCCCGAAGGAATCCATGGTCGGGCCGGCGGTGATGACGCCGATGCCGGCGCGCTTGCAGAAGTCGAAGAGCGCGCGGGCCTGGGCCTCGTTACTCGTCAAGCGGCAGACGCCGTAGGCATTGGCCGTGAGCTGGTGCGCGGCCAGCTTCTGCTTCGCCGCGGCCAGCTCCTCGGGCTTCATGTTCTGGGGGAAGTGGCGGGGGAAGAACTCGATGAAGTGGAGGCCGACTTGCTGCGTCTTGGCGATGGCCTGGTCGAAGCTGAAGTTGCGGAGCGAGTAGCTCTGGATGCCCAGGTCCACCGTCCATGGGGCCGGCGGCGTCGGTTGTGCCTTGGGCTGAGCGCGGGGCGCGGTCTCCTCGGGCTTGCGCAAACAGCCGGCCGCCCCTGCCACTGCACCCAGGGCTCCGAGACCGATGAAGCCGCGGCGGGAAACGTCGTCGCCGTGCATTGCGTTCTCCTTCCTCATAGGATCCACCCTACCGCGGCCCGTGGCCGCAACCCAGGAGGAAAACTCGGACTGGGCACACTAGAAAACAGAGCCAACTCGGTTGGCTTTGTTTGCCTCTTCAACAACTCCGCAGCCACACCACTTGCCAGCGAAGAGCAAGCCTTACGGGATCGATCCGCCTTCGCGAGGCGACGTAGCCGCTACGGCGGAGTCGGCCCGCGAAGCCACTCGATCCCATAAGGTGTGCCCAGTCCGAGTTTTCCTCGGCCCAACATGCGCGCA
>CAZDNN010000836.1:0-2064 GCA_964506385.1 uncultured Planctomycetota bacterium | reverse complement strand
CCAGCGGCCCTGTCGCCGTTGCGATTAGCAGAGGGGCATGGTAGCATCGAGCCCGCGTCAGGGCCGAGGAGCCCGTGTATCCGCCGCGAGGCGCGCCAGCGGAGGCGATGCGATGACTGGGACGCCAACTCCTGCGAGCAAGACTCCCACAACGAGCCTGACCCGGCGAAGGCTGCTGAAAGCGGCGGCTGGGGTCGGCGCGGCGCTGGTGGCGCCGGCGATCGTGCCGGCGAGCGCGCTCGGGCGCGGCGGCGCGGTGTCGGCCAGCGACCGCATCATCGCCGGCGGCATCGGCCTCGGCGGACGCGGCTCCGGCGACCTGCGCTGGATGCTCGGCGAGAAGGGCGTGCAGTTCGCCGCCATCTGCGATGTGAGCCGGCGGCGCCGCGAGGCCATCGCGAAGACCGTCGCCGCCCGCTACGGCACGAAGGACTGCGCGATGTACCGCGACCTCCGCAAGTTCCTCGCCGAGCGCGAGGACATCGATGTCGTCCTCATCGCCACCGGCGACCGCTGGCACGCGCTGGCCGCCATCCTGGCCATGCGGGCGGGCAAGGACGTCTATTGCGAGAAGCCCGGCACCCTGACCATCGCCGAGGGCCGCGAGCTCGTCGAGACCGCCGAGCGCCACGGCCGCATCTTCCAGACCGGCACCCAGCGACTCAGCGAGCCCGTCTTCGTCTTCCCCACCGAGCTCGCCCGCACCGGCCGACTCGGCAAGCTCCACACCGTCCGAGCCCACCTGTGGCCCCGCGTCCAGGACGTGACCCACAACGCCTGGCTCCCCGCCGAGCCGCTGCCGAAGAAGGAGGACCTGGACTGGGATACGTGGCTCGGCCCCGTGCCCTGGCGGCCCTACAACCGCCGCTACCTCGGCGGCTGCGGCGCGTGGGGGATCTACTGGGACTTCGCGGCGGGGGTCGCCGGCTGGGGCAGCCACACCATCATCCAGTGCCACTTCGCCGCCTCGGCGGAGTACACCTCGCCCGTCGAGTACACCTACCCCGGCAACCGCTCGGGCGACGGGCTGGTGGCCCGCTTCGCCAACGGGGTGAAGCTCGTCATGCAGTTCAAGGGCTGGCGAGGGTCCTGCGGCGTGAAGTTCGAGGGCAGCGAGGGCTGGGCCTCCGTGGCCGACGGCTACGCCAGGCCCGACCTCTCGCCGCCGGCGCTCCAGGGCGAGTTCAAGAAGGTGATGAACGAGTACCAGGCCAGGACGCAGCGGCCGATGAGCCACATGCGCGACCTGCTCGATTGCGTGCGCACCCGCCGCCAGACCATCGCCAACCCCGAGGCCATGCACCGCTCGATGACGACGAACCACATCATCAACATCTGCCTGGCGCTCGGGCGCGACCTCAAGTGGGACCCCGAGAAAGAGGAGTTCATCGGCGACGCCGAGGCCAACCGCATGCGCTCCCGCGCCGTGCGCCAGCCCTGGCAGCTCTGACGGCCGCCGTCTCGCAAGGAGGACCTCATATGCCCCGCCTTGGATGGATTCCCACGGTCCTGCTGGCGTCCGTGGCGCTCGCGGGGGAGGCGCAGCCGACGCCCAAGCAACGCACGGCCAAGCTCATCGCCGTCCTGAAGTCGGATGCGCCGCTCGAGCAGAAGTGCGAGGCCTGCCGGCAGTTGGCGGGCATCGGCGGCCCGGAGGCGACCCCTGTGCTGGCGGGCCTGCTCGCCGACCCGACGCTGTCGCACAGGGCACGCTACGCGCTGGAACCGAGCCCCGACCCTGCCGCGGGCCAGGCGCTGCGCGACGCGCTCGGCACGCTCGAAGGCGACCTGCTGCTCGGCGCGATCCACTCGGTCGGCATGCGGCGGGACGCAAAGGCCGTCCCGACGCTGAGCAAGCTGCTCGAAGGAGCTGACGCCGAGGTGGCGGCAGCGGCGGCGGGCGCGCTCGGGCGGATCGCGACACCCGAGGCGGCGGAGGCACTGGCGAAGCTGCGGAAGACCGCCCCGAAGGCATTGCGGCCGGCCGTCGCCGACGCGTCGCTGCGAGCCGCACGCCTGCTCGTGCGCCGAGGCCAGCGCGAGCAGGCTCTGGCCATCTGCAAG
>CAZDNN010000835.1:0-2067 GCA_964506385.1 uncultured Planctomycetota bacterium | reverse complement strand
GGTTCAGCACCGTCTTCCCCGCGATGTGGCGGACGCGGTTGACGTCGCAGATCGCCTGGTGCAGGTTCCCGAAGTGGTACTTATTGGGATTGTGTATCGCGCCGAAAAAACTCTTCAGGCAGACGCTCACGCCCGCGAGGTCGTGGTCCTTGAGGACGGGGACGTTGATGATGACCGAGCAGGCGTGGGTGACGAGCCGCGAGAAGAACGAGCCGATCTCCCCTTTGAGGATGATGGGCGGGCGGAAGCCGTAGCGGCTATGGTCGTTGCCGATGCACACGAACTGCGAGCGATCCCCGACGGGATACCGCGCGCGCACCATGTCGTTGAGCTTGCGGTCCCACACCACGATGTTCTTTGCCGGCACGCCGGCCCGCCGCAGGCCGTCGGCGATGGCCCGGACCACCTCGATCCGCGTCGAGAGCTTCACCCCCGCCAGGCAGTTCACCTTGATGCCCACCACGTCCTTCGGCGTGGCCAGCCTCTTCCACGCCGCCGTCCCATCGCTCTCGCCGAGCAGGCGGGCGAGGGCGGCGTCCACCATCTCCTGCACGATCTGCTGATCGAGGGTCCGCTCGTCCTTGAAGACCTTGGGGTTCGCCGCCACCACCACGGGCGTCTTGTCGGCTGCGCCGCGGGCCGCGCTCGCGCCGGCCAGCGCACCCGCGCCTGCTGTGAGCCCCCAGCGGATGACGTCGCGTCGTCTCATGGCCTTCTCACGCATCACGCATCACGGCCTGCGCATCTGTCCGCAGCCCGATTTCCTCGTCGGAGAGGAAGCAGGCGGGATCGTCGGCCCACGTGTCGCCGTTGACCACCTCGGCTCGGATGCGGCAGCCGCCGCACAAGCTCTTATACTGGCAGCCGCCGCACCGCGGGCCGGTGAGGTGGTCCGCCTTGCGGCGGAGCTTTGCCAGGAACGGGTTGCTCTCGTCGGCCCAGATCTCCGAGAGCGGCCGCTCGCGTACGTTGCCGAGGGTGACGTGGCCCCAGAACTGGCAGGGATGCACGTCGCCGCGCGCATCCACGTTGGCCATCTTCGTGCCGGCGGAGCAGCCGCCGTGTCGGGCGAGCAGCTCGCGCACCTCGTCGAGCCGCTCGGGGTCCTCCTCGGCGACGCGGTGGAGGACGAGGATGCCGTCGGCGTGGTTGTCGGTGGTGAGCACCTCGGTCTCCACGCCGCGCTCGTGCCAGTCCTTCGTGCGGTCGAGCAGATGCTCGACCAGGCGGCGGGTCTCGGCGGGCTCGAGGTCGTCGCCGACGATCTCCTTGCCCCGCCCCGCATAGACCAAATGATACATGCAGAATCGCGGCACGCCCTCCCGCTCGACCACGTCGAGCACCGCGTCGAGGTCCTCCGCGTTTCGCTTGTTGAGGGTGAGCCGCACGCCGGCCTTGACGCCGGCGGCCAGGCAGTTCTTGATGCCCGCGATGGCGGCCTGGAAGGCGCCCTGCTTGCGGCGGAACTCGTCGTGGGTCGCCTCGCTGCCGTCGAGCGACACCCCGACGTAGGCGAAGCCGGCCTCCGCGATCTCCGCGGCCAGCTCAGGCGTGATGAGCGTGCCGTTCGAGGAGATGACGGCCCGCAGCCCCGCACCGATCGCGTAGCGGCCCAGCTCGAACAGGTCGGGCCGCATCAGCGGCTCGCCGCCTGAGAACAGCAGCACGGGCGAGCCCATCGCCGCCACATCGTCGATGAAGGCGCGCGCCTCCTCGGTCGTCAGCTCATCGCGGCCCGCGCGATCGCTCGCATCGAGATAGCAGTGGGCACAGGCCAGGTTACAGCGGGAGGTCGTATTCCACACCACGATGGGCCGATGCTCGGTCGAGAACTGAAGGAGATGGGCCTTCGTCGCGGCGTCCTGCCGCATCAGGTCGGCGATGGTCGCCGTCCCACACAGCAGCTTCGTACATCCGATCACAGCATTCTCCTGCGCCCCGTCCCGTCACGGCCACCAGTCTCGATTATACTCCCCCGTGCGCCCGCGATCAACGATCCTGACCCAGGCCAACACCTCGCCTCCCCTACGCCCCCAAATGTGGGCGGGGCGTCTCTGCCCCGCGTCC
>CAZDNN010000834.1:898-2074 GCA_964506385.1 uncultured Planctomycetota bacterium | reverse complement strand
CGAGGTGGTTGGGATCCACGCTGCGCACCAGCCGCTGCGCGCGGACGTAGTGCTCGGCCAGCAGGTCGTCGAGGAACCGGCGGTAGGCGGCCACCATCACCCGCCACGGGCCGTCGCGCGACACCTGCTCGTTCGACGGGTTTGTGATGCGGCCATCGTCGCGGGGGCAGGGGTGCTTCCAGTCCTTCTCCGCCGCGTCCACAGAGCCGTATTGCTCGGCGATCCACCGAGCCCAGGCTCCATCGTGGCGGCGGCGCTGAGCGTGCTGGCGGAACATGGGCTCCCACGCCAGGTCGTAGGCGAAGATGGTGTCGCACCGCGCCAGGCGATAGCGCTCGATGATCGCCCGCATCTCGTCCCAGCGGAAGTCGAGCGGAGTCCCCGGCCGCAGCGACAGGTTGACCTTCAGCCCCAGTGCCTCGCAGCGTCGCAGGATGTCAAGCAGGTTCCCCGAGTCGATGGACTCGTGGTAGACGAATATGCTCACGGCGTTCATCCCCGCCTCGGCGACCCGCTCGAGGTCGGTCTGGACAACCTCGGGGTCGTAGGGGAAGCCGCCGAGCCAGCGCTCGAAGTACCCGCCGTCCTCGATGGCGATGCCCGACGACGGCATGTAGTTCACCCCGTGCGGGTGCCACGGCCTTCCGTCGAGGATGAAGTCGAGGCCCCTGGTGGTCGTGAAGGACGGGGCTTTCTTCGCTCGCCAGCAGTGCAACTTGTGCTCGAGGCGGTCGATGACCCGGCCGTCGCGCTCCAGCAGCGTCACGACGCGGTACGGCGTGTGGGGGAAGCCCTCGGGGAGCCACTCGGCGCGGAACTCGCGGCGCTGCCCCGGCTTGAGGGCCGCCGCAGACCGCTTCTCGAAGACCGCCCCGCCGCCGCCGGCGGGGAGGACGCGGAGGGTCAGGCGAACGGTGGCCTGGGCGCGGCCGAAGTTCGCGACCGTGGCGCCGAGGGTCACGGCCGGCGCATCGGCGAAGTACGTGTACCACTGCGAGCCGCCTTCGAGCAGCCAGACGCCGTCGAGCATGCGGCGGACCAGTGCCGCGACCGTCGAACGCAGCGCGTCGCTGCGCTCGACCTCCCGCGGCGTGTAGGAGAACGCCGCCCAGGCGCCGCCCTCGTAGGGACGGGTCGTGTGGACGAGCAGCGTGGCGGGGAAGCCGCAGCGCCGGC
>CAZDNN010000834.1:0-888 GCA_964506385.1 uncultured Planctomycetota bacterium | reverse complement strand
CGGCCGTGGCTGTCCCTCGCCTCGATGAGAGGCAGCCACCGCCACTTCCGTCCCTTGTCGCACCCCGTCCCCTGGGGGCGGGCGTGGCTGGAGAGCAGGTCGGCGGGGCGCGGCACCTCCGCGTCGGGCACGAGGACCTGCTGCTTGCTGATGCCCAGGCTTCGGGCCGACGTGACGGGGTAGAACTTGTAGCCCGGCGCCAGCGTGTCGAGGGCCGGCCCCTCGGGCTCCTCGGCCGCGAGCCGCGTCAGCTCGGGATGGGGGTTCGGCGCCGTGCCCACCTCGTCCACCCAGAAGACGTGGTCGCCCGGGGGCACGTGGGTGTGGGTGAAGGCGAGCTGGAAGCAGATGGCAACCGCCTTTGCAGGGTTGAGGCGGTCGCCCGGCCCACCGCGGCCTTTCGAGCGGCTGTCCTGCCAATAGCCGAATGCCTCGGGCGGCAGCGCGTAGTGGCGCCACGCCGCGGCCAGCGGCACGGTGGCGATCCAGCGCGAGCCGTCGGCCTCGACCCACTCGACGGCCAGCTCCGTCGTCCGCGGCGAGCCCTTCGCCCAGAAGCAGGTGAGGGTGTGGCCCTTGGGGAAGGGCTGGTCGAGCTCGGGAGACTTCAGGCCGTCCCAGCCGGTCAGCTTGGCGATTCGGGCGCGGAGGCCGCTGCCGCTCCTCCCACCTGCGACGGCCTCGAACGCCGATGGAGCCTTCGGGTCGTTCGTGTGCCGCGTCCAGCGGTCGCGGGCCATCTGCTCGAAGGGAAAGAGCAGGCGCTGCGGCTCCGTCTGCCAGAGCAGGTCGCGGATCTGGTCGGCGTCCAGCCACCGGTCGCCGACGCGCCGCACGATACGCTGGAAGGCGGGCGTGCCGATGGCCACGAGGCAGATCGGAAGAGCG
>CAZDNN010000833.1:0-2074 GCA_964506385.1 uncultured Planctomycetota bacterium | reverse complement strand
TCGGTGCGACCCGAAGACGACTCGAATAGCAGACTGCTGGTGGTCAGCCCCCGCCGCCCCTCGTGGCCGAGGCACTTGACATTCGTCAACATAGCAGGACGACGACGACGAGTGAAGAAGGAACCCCAACATCCGAGGTCAGACTCAATCGCTCGCCTGATCGTTGACTTCTCGGCCGTCATGCGCTATCGTGGTGCGAGCGGCTTGGCCCCGCCATTGCGGCGAAGGTGCGAGCGGCCGCCGCGGTGTCTTTCGAGGGTCACACGGTGTTCCATGTCTTTCGCATGCGCCGGAGGGTCGTTGTGGCCCGGCTCCTGCTCGCCCTGTCGCTCGTCGGCATAGCCCTCCAGCCTGTTGCCAAGGCGGCAGCGCGTGGCGCCGGCCAGGCGCCGGTGAGCCGCGAGATCACGCTGCGCACCCTCCGCGAGGGCGGGCGCGCGCGGCTCGAGGCCGGCAACCCCGATGCCGCACTCGCCGCGGCCAATGAGATCCTCCGCCTGGCGCCCGACGATCCCGAGGGCCTGCGGCTCCGCGCAGACGCCTCCCAGGCCATCCTCGCCAAGCCGAAGCCCCCTGTGACCAAGGCCGAGCGCCGCCAGCGCAACGAGGGCTTCCTGGTGAGCCTCGAGCGCGAGATGCGCCGGCCCCAGCCAGGCGTCGTCCTGAGTGCAGGGGGCCTCAAGCGGGGGCCGCGGGAGCCTCTCGTGGTGCTCGAGCCGTGGGAGCGCGCCCTGCGGCGGAAGCTCCGCGAGCCCGTCAGCGTCGCCTTCCGCAACACCCCCGCCGCGGAGGCGCTCGCCCAGCTCAGCGCCCTGGGCGGCGTCAGCATCGTGCTCGACCCTGATGCCGCGGCCGAGGCGCGGGAGGTCACCTTCACGCGCAAGGGCATGCCGCTGGAGGTGGCGCTGCGCTGGGTCGGCCGCTTCGCGGGCCTGGACTATGCGCTGCGCGACGGCGCCGTCTACTTTGCTGCCCCCGCGACGCTCCGCCGGGAGCCTGTGCGGCGCACCTACTCCATCACGGGCCTGCTCGCGGCGCCGCGCGACGCCCGCCGGCGGCGCGAGTCCGGCCCCGTCGAGCTCGGAGAGCCGAGCTGGGAGCGGCCCCCGCCCGAGGAAAGCCCCGATCGCATCGGCGAGGGCTGGGCGCAGTTCATCCGCGCCACCATCGCCTCCGACACGTGGCCGCGGCCCGGCAAGCCGCAGGTCGCGCAGGAGGCATCGAAATACTCCATCGGATACCGCAACGGACGCCTCGTCGTCGTCCACAGCCGCGAGGTGCACAAGCAGATCGCCGACCTCCTCTCCAGCTTCCGCCAGCGCCTCAACCTACAGGTCTACATCCACTGCCGCTTCCTCTTCGTCGCCCACGCCGAGATGGAGGCGCTCAACCTCGACACCGCGTTCGACTCCCTCGACGAACAGCCGGACCACCACGGGCGGGTCCAGGCCTCGATCGTCAACGACCCCGAGCACGAGAATCTCACCCGCTTCTCCGTCTACCAGGCCGACAGCGGCGGCCTGGACCTGACTTACAGCTACCTCGGGGACGACCAGGTGAGCGCGCTGCTCGCCGCGACCCGCAAGAGCCGGAAGGCCGTCCTGCTCAACTCCGCTCGCATCGTCTGCGCCAACACCCAGCGCGCCGTCATCCAGCGGGTCCTCTCGATCAACTACATCCGCCGCCTCAGCAGCGACGACGAGCCCGAGATCGGGAACATCCCCGAGGGCTTCATCCTCGACGTCCAGCCATTCGTCAGCGCCGACCAGCGCTACATCACCATCGTCCTCCAGCCCCAGATGCGCACCCTCATGCAACTCAACAGCTACGACTACGCCAGCGACCCCGAGGAGTTCGTCATCGGCCCCGACGGCGAGCCCCTCCTCCAGGGGCGCGCCGTCCAGCTACCCATCACCCAGCTCCAGAGCCTCGGCACCACCGTCACCGTGCCCAACGGCGGCACGATGCTCGTCGGCGGACTCACCGAGGGAGAGGAGCGCAGCGCCACCGCCGGCGTCCCATTCATCGAGCACCTCCCCCTGCTCAGCCGCATCTTCCGCGGCACGGACCGCCG